>JBKGZE010000001.1:0-22848 GCA_046545735.1 Gemmatimonadota bacterium
GATCTCTCGCCCGACGAGCGGGCGGCCTTCTTCGACCGGGACGCCGGCGTGGAGGCGGTCCGCGGCGACGTCGCCACGCTGATCGGCGAGGATGGCGAGGACCGGATCACGGTGGACGAGGTGGCGGAGGATGCGGGGACGATCGGATACGAGATCCTGGTGGCGGTCGGCCGGAGTCGGCTGCCCCGGCTCGAGCGAACGTACGAGACGGAAGGCGAGAGAGCGTAGATGCGGCGAATAGCGACGGGGGTCGTGGGGCTCGGCCTGGTGGCGGGCGTCCTGGGCGGCTGCGGTGACGAGGACCCGACCGGACTGGCGTCGGGGGTTCTCGAGGAGAGCTTCCAGACGTACGAGGTGGTGCTCGACGCCTCCGATTTCCTGCGGGGGGACACGACGTTCGATCGTTTGGGCGGCATCCACGGTGCCCCGTTCGGGCTGGTGGCCCGGTCGTTCGAGGGCGTGCTGTTCGCTCACACCCTCTTCCGGGTGACCCGGCCGACGGATGTCTCCTACGTGGCCCCTGACAGCACGTCGGTCACCGACACCGTCTTCACGATCGTAGGGGCGACGGTCACCGTCGTATTCGATTCGCTGCAGGACGCCACGCCGCCTGTTGACCTGGAGGTGCTGGATCTGACGGAGAGCTGGGATCGGGGCACCGCCACGTGGGAGCTGCGGGCCGATACGACCGGCGACCCCGTCACGTGGACCACGCCGGGGGGTAGCACGGGCCCCGTGCTGGGCAGCGGGACGTGGGAGTCGGGAGATACCGTTCGCATCGCGCTGGACTCCGCCGCGGCGGCTGTGCTGACCGACTCCGCCGGCGCGGTCGACGGTGGCCTCATCCGGTCCGCCACCGACGGCACCCGGCTCAGGATCCAGTCGCTGGCCTTCGCTTTCGACGTACGGCCCGAGACCGTCGACACCATCGTACCCGCCGGATCGGCCAGCGGGCAGGCGTTCATCGTCACACCGGAGCCCGCGGCGGCGGACGGCACCGAGCTCCGTGTGGGAGGGTTGCCGTCCTGGCGCAGCGCGCTCCACTTCCGGCCGTTGGCCGGAGTGGAGATCCCGTGCGGGCCCGATGCGGAGCCCGGGTGTACGGTTCCTCTGGCCGAGGTGGACGTGAACCTTGCGTCGTTGCTTCTCGAGCCGGTTCCCGCCGGGCCCCGTCGAGCCGAGCGGCCGATGCGGGTGGAGGGCCGGGTCCTCCTGCGGGCACCCGGGGTGCCCGTCAGCCGGTCGGCCCTGGCTACCCCGCTCGGCCGGATGGATGACCCCGTCGAGCCCTGGGCGTTCATGACCGAGCCGCCCGACACGGCGGAAGTGAGAATCCCGATCACGCGCTACGTTCAGCGGAACGCGGACCCCGACGAGCAGGACCCGGTCCTGTGGCTGGCCCTGGTGGGGGAGTCGGAAACGGGCACGCCGCTGTTCGGGTACGGGGCGTTCGGCTCCCTTCAATCGGACGTGCCTCCGCGGATGAGACTGGTGGTCACCGCACCGACCCGGGAGATGATGCGATGACAGGCGCGCGCACGAGCCGGATCCTGATGCTTGTGGCCGGACTCCTGGCGGTCGGACCGGCGGCCGGACCGACGGCCGCGCAGTCGATCACTTCCATCCGCGGGCTGGGCTATCCGCTCGTCCCCGTGGACGCGCGCACCGAGGTCCTGGGCGGGCTCGGCGTGGGGCTGCAGGGGCTCGCGGCCCCGCTCACGAACCCGGCGGCCGCCGCCGGGGTGCTGCGCCGCGGCGCCGTCGTATCGCTGGCGGCACTGGAGCAGGAAGCGGCCCTCGGCGACGCCACGGACGCCATGGGGACGACCCGGTTCCCGTTGATCCGGATCCTGTTCCCGGTGGGCGACGTGGTTCTGACCGCGGGGTACGGCGGGTACCTGGACCAGTCCTGGGCGGTGAGCCGGGAAGGTGAGCAGCTGACGGGGGGCGACCTCATCTCCTACCGGGACCTCATCCGCTCGACCGGCGGGATCGGCCAGTTCCAGGTGGGTGCCGCCGCGCCAGTGGGGAGTCGGCTCGCGGTGGGCGCGGCGGTCGGGCTCCATACGGGGAGCCGTCGTCTCGATCAGCAGCGGCTCTTCGACAGCACGGCCTTCGGCCGGCTGGAGCCGTTCACCGACAGCCGGACGGTGCACTACTCGGCGCCGATGGCGCAGCTGGGCGCGCAGTGGGACCCGCTCGAGATCCTGCGCGTCGGGGCCAGCGTCACGTGGGCCGGGACCCTGACCGCGGACTCGGCCCGGGGCTCGGCTGTCACCACGGAATACGAGCTCCCGCTCCAGGTGGCGGGCGGCGCGAGCGCGTACCTCGCCCCCACCCTGCTGGCCACCGTCTCGGGACGCTGGAGCGGCTGGAGCACCACGGGCGACATCATCGGCCTGGGCGGCGACGGCGCCGGGCGTTCCGCGGGCCGCGACACCTGGGAGGTCGGGGGCGGGCTCGAGCTGGACAATCCCGACTCCCGTGCGGAGCGGAGCTATCCGCTGCGGCTGGGGTTCCAGTACAGGGAGCTGCCGTTCACGTTCGTGAGCGAGGCGCCGACCGAGTGGTTCGTGGGCGCCGGCGCGGGGATGCGCCTCGGCCCGAGCGCCGAGAACCCCCTCGCCCGCGTGGACCTGACCGTGCAGCGTGGGGAGCGCAGCACGCCGGGGGGCGAACTCGGCGAGCTGACGGAAAGCGCTTGGCGGTTCTCCTTGTCGCTCTCGATCTTCGGAATGTGACCCGGTCGACCATGGCTGTGCCCCCGAAGCAGATGCATCCTCGACGCACGGCCTACGTGGAGACGTACGGCTGCCAGATGAACATCAGCGATGGCGAGCTGATGCAGGGCATCCTCCAGTCCAGCGGCTACGAGGTGGTGGAGCGGCCGGAGGACGCGGGTGTGATCCTGGTGAACACCTGCGCGATACGGGAGCACGCCGAGCAGCGGGTGCTGGGCCGCGTAGGTGAGCTGAACCGGCTCAAGAAGGACAGGCCGGAGCTGGTGCTCGGGGTGACCGGGTGCATGGCCCAGCGGATGGGCGAGGACCTGCTGGGGCGGGCGCCGTACGTGGACCTGGTCATGGGGCCGGACGGCTATCGCAAGCTGCCCGATGCCCTGGCGGCGGTGCGGCCGGGCGCGCCCGTGGTGACGGCCACTCGCACGGTCGGCGCGGGTCAGTCGGCGGAAGGCGTGGCGAAGGGCCCGGCCAGCGGTCTGACGCCTCGGGTCGGCACGGGGCGTGAGCTACCGGTCCTGCGGCAGCAGCCTGAGCGGCTGGCGGTGGTCGAATTCGAGCCGCACGAGAACTATGAGGGGCTCGACGTCAGCCGGACGGGGGACGTGGGGGCGTGGGTCCCCGTTCAGCGCGGCTGCAACTACCGCTGCACGTACTGCATCGTGCCGTACGTGCGTGGTGCGGAGAAGAACCGGGCGCCCGGAAGGGTGCTGGAGGAGGTCCGGGAGGTCGCCGCGTCCGGCATTCCGGAGGTGACCCTCCTCGGGCAGACGGTGAACTCGTACGAGTACGGGGAGTGGACTTTCGCGCGGCTGCTCCGGGAGGTGGCACGGGTGGACGGGATCCGGAGGGTCCGGTTCACGTCGCCGCACCCGAACGACATGACGTCCGAGCTCATCGCGGTCATGGCGGAGGAGGCGGCGGTCTGCAAGCAGCTGCATCTGCCCGTCCAGTCCGGCGCGGACCGGGTCCTGAAGCGGATGGTCCGCCGCTATACGGTGGACCGGTTCCTCGAGATCGTGGACGAGCTGAGGGCCGCGATTCCGGACCTGGCGCTGTCGACCGACGTGATCGTGGCGTTCCCGGGCGAGACGGAGGAGGAGTTCGAGGCCACGCTGGCCCTGCTGCGCACGGTCCGTTTCGATGATGCCTTCATGTACCGCTATTCGCCGCGGGACGGCACGCCGGCTACACGGCTGCCAGGGGAGGACTTCCTTCCCGACGTGGTGGCGCAGGCCCGGCTCGAGCGGCTCATCCGCGTGCAGCGGTCGATCCAGGCCGAGATCAACCGGTCCGAGGTCGGGCGCGTGGAGGAAGTGCTGGTGGAGCGGACGGCGAAGAGCGAGGGCGACGTGCTCGGCCGGACCGGGCGCAACAAGGTGGTGGCGTTCCCCGGCGACCGCTCCCTCATCGGCGCGTTCGTTCACGTCCGGCTCGAGGACACCACGGGCGCCACGTTCATGGGAGTCCGCGCCGACGGAGAGGCGCGCGTGGCCTGATCCGTTCGAAGCCCACCGGGGGCGCTGATGCGTGCCCCGCTGGTGGTGGCCGTGCTCTGGCTCGCACTGGGGATCGCCGTGGGATTGCAGCGGCCCCTCCCTCCGGGGAGCGGGCCGTTTCTCATCGCCTTCTGCCTCCTTGCCGCGGCGGTTGCGGGGCTCCTGGCGGCGGATCCGACAGCGGGCCCCGCGGCGCGGCCGCTCGGGGCGCTCCTGCGCCGCAATGCACCGACGGTCGTCCATTCGTGCCTGGTCGGCGCGGGGCTCGTGCTCGGCGCCACGACACGGACGGCGGCGGAGGGGTCGTGCGCGCGGTGGATCCCCGACGACGTGCCGCTGACGGTACGGGGCTCGGTGGCCGCGGTGGCACCAGGGAACGGCGGCGCCCCGACCCGCCTCCGACTCCAGATCGACCAGGTCGGGATCGGGGACGAGTGGGTCGCGTGCCGGGCGCGGCTTCCGGCGCGCTGGGACGGCCCGGTCGGGAGCCAGCCGGGGTCAGCGACGGCGTCCGGCGCCGCGTCCGGCGCCGCATCCGTGGGGGGCACGCTCGCCCCCGGGGCGGCGGTGGTGGCCCGGGGCCGGTGGTGGAGTCCCCCCGGAGCGAGCTCTCTGCTGGGTCGCCCGGGAGCGTTGCTGCTCGATACGCTGCGCGTGGAGGACAGGGCCGCGGTGCCGGGCGGCCCGGCCGCGTGGCTGCGAGAGCGGGGAAGGGAGCGAGTGGAGGCGGTGTTCACGCGCCGTACCGCGCTGGCCGCCTCGCTCCTGCTGGCGCAGCGGGACGGGCTCGATCCCGAGTTGCGGGACCGGTTCGCCCGGGCCGGGCTCAGCCACCTGCTCGCCATATCCGGACTGCATGTTGGGTTGATCGCCGGAATCCTGCTGCTGGTGGCGCAGGCCGCGCGCGCTGGCCGTCGGGCGGCGGCGGGTGCGGCCGCGCTCGGGACCGTCGGCTATGTGGCGTTGCTCGGGGCACCGCACTCCGCCGCCCGCGCCGCGCTCCAGATCGTGCTCGTGCTGGCCGCGCGCGTCGCCCAGCGGCCGACCCGGACCGAGTCGCTGATCGCGACCGCCGCCCTGGTGCTCCTGGCCGCGGACCCTTCCGCCCTCGTGCAACCTGGCTTTCAGCTCTCGTTCGCCGGCGTGGCCGGGATCGTGGCGCTACGGCGGCCGCTGCTGCTGCGGCTCGGGCCGCTCAGCGGCTGGAGAGTCGCCGGGCGAGCGCCCGGGCGGTGGCTCGCGGACGGCCTCGCCACGAGCGTGGCGGCCACGCTCGCCACCGCGCCCATCGTGGCGTGGCACTTCGGCCGTGTGGCGCCCGTCGGCATCGTCGCGAACCTGGTCGGCATCCCGCTGCTGGGCGCGGCCGTGCCCGCGCTGGCCCTGGCCCTGGTGGCCGGCTCCCTCTGGCTCCCCGCCGGCCGCTTCCTGGCGGGCGGGGCCGAGCTGCTCCTCGACCTGCTCGACCGCACGGCCAGCGTCGCGGCGGCCGTCCCCTTCGGAACCGTGGCGGCTCCCCCCTGGACCGCCCTGGCCTGGACGACCGCCGCGGTGATTGGATACATGGCGTCCCGGCGCCTCGGGCGGGTCCGGTTGGCGGTCCGCGGCGCCGTGTGGGCCGGGACGGCCGGGGCCGTGCTGCTCGTCGCGCCGCTGCGCCCGGTCCCGGACCGGCTCGAGATCCACGTGATCGACGTTGGCCAGGGCGACGCCATCGCCATCCGGTCGCCGGCCGGCCGCTGGCTACTGGTGGACGCCGGGGTCGCCGCGCGCGACTACGACGCCGGGGCGGCTCGCGTGGTACCCTACCTCCAGCGGCACGGCGTCCGCCGGCTGGAGGGGCTCATCATCACCCACGCCGATGGCGACCACATGGGCGGGGCGGGCGCGGTGGTGGAGGCGCTCCGCCCCCGGTGGGTGGGCGGGCCCGCGGTGGTGGTCGGCAAGCCGACCTACCTCGACCTGCTCGAGCGGGTCCGCTCCCGGGGCGCGCCGTGGCTCGCCATGCGCCGGGGGATGGAGCTCGAGCTCGATGGCGCCGCCGCATCGATCCTGTTCCCCGATCGGGCCGGGCTCGATGCCGAGGACGTGAACGACGCCAGTGTGGTCATGCGCGTCGCGTACGGTGAGTTCGCCGCGCTGCTGACCGGCGATGCATCGGCCCACGTCGAGACGCGACTCGTGCGCCGCTACGGGGACCGGCTGGATGCCGATCTCCTCAAGGTCGGCCACCACGGCAGCAACACATCCACCACCCCGGAGCTCCTCCGGGCGACCGGGGCCACGATCGCCGCCGTGTCCGTCGGACGGAGGAACCGCTACGGTCACCCGCACGCCGCCGT
Organism: Gemmatimonadota bacterium; assembly: GCA_046545735.1. Taxonomy (GTDB): domain Bacteria; phylum Gemmatimonadota; class Gemmatimonadetes; order Longimicrobiales; family RSA9; genus JAWVYT01. The sequence goes on from JBKGZE010000001.1 coordinate 6,580, forward strand.
GCTCCGGCGCCTCTCCGACGCCGGGATCACCATCTACCGGACCGACCGCGACGGATCGGTGACCATCGGCGGGCGGCCCGACGGCGCGGTCACGGTGGACACGGAGAACGGGCGCGGCCCATAATGCGGTGATGATCGGCCTGGTGACGCGCATGGCCCGGCTTCTGGGCGGGCCATCCGTGCCTTCCCCCGTCCCGCTCCCCCCCGGGGTCGAGCTGAGGAGCTCCCGGCTCGTCCCCGCTCTGGGGGGGTGGCTCGCGGGGATGCGGGCGTCCGCCGCGGCCGTGGCGCTCGGCCGGACCATCCTGATCGCGCCCACGGTCCGGGCGACCGAATCACTGATCCGTCACGAGCTGGCGCACGTTCGTCAATGGGAGCGGCACCCACGTTCCTTTCCTTTTCGGTATCTTTCGGCCCATATTCTGCACGGGTACCTCACCAACCCCTACGAGGCAGAAGCCCGGGCCGCCGAAACCGGGCGCAGCACATCCGGAGACTCCACATGACTTCGCGATCCGTCGTCACCATTGGTCGTCACATCGTCGAGCAGGAGCGGATGCACCCGCAGGCAACCGGCGCATTCTCCGACATCCTGTACAACATGGCGCTCGCGGGAAAGCTGATCGCACGGGAAGTGAGCAAGGCGGGACTCGTCGACATCCTGGGCATGGCCGGCAGCACGAACGTATACGGCGAGGCGGTCAAGAAGCTGGACGAGTTCGCGGACGACGTCATCTTCAACGCCTTCGATCACACCGGCCTGCTCTGCTGCATGGCCTCGGAGGAGCACGAGGGGATCCTGAATATCCCGGAGCGGTTCCCTACCGGGAAGTACACGCTCCTCTTCGACCCGCTCGACGGGTCGTCGAACATCGACGCCAACGTGTCCATCGGCACCATCTTCTCCGTGCACCGCAAGGTGTCGAAGACGCAGCGTGGGTGCGAGGAGGACTGTCTGCAGGCCGGGCGGAAGCAGGTGGCCGCCGGGTACATCGTCTACGGATCGTCCACCATGCTCGTGTACACCACCGGTCGAGGCGTCCACGGGTTCACGCTGGACCCCTCCATTGGCGAGTTCCTGCTCAGTCACCCGGATATCAAGATCCCGTCCCCGGGCAAGCGGATCTACAGCGTCAACGAGGGCAACTACGACCGGTGGTCGGACGGCCAGAAGCGACTGGTGGACCACCTCAAGGGTATCGATGGCGAGAACGGCGAGGCGTTCTCCGCCCGCTACATCGGCTCCATGGTGGCCGACCTGCACCGCACGCTCCTCTACGGCGGCCTCTTCATGTACCCGGCCGACGTGAATAACGCGCACGGCAAGCTGCGCCTGCTCTACGAGGGCGCGCCCCTGGCCATGATCGTGGAACAGGCGGGCGGGCGCGCCACCGACGGCAGCCGGCCCCTCATGGGCATCGAGCCGGACAACCTCCAGCAGCGGACGCCGGTCTACATGGGCTCGGCCGAGTACGTGAGGCTGGCGGAGCGGTTCGTGGGCGAGGAGGCGCTGGCCACCCCCGTCTGATCCTCAGCTCGTGGCCTGGCTGCCGGCCTCGCAGTCCATCTCCGCATTCTTCTGCACGTCGACCCGGACCTCGCCGTTCGGGTCGACGCGCATCTGGATCTCCCCGTGCACGTTCGTGCAGTAGGCGCGCGTGTTGCTCCGTCCGAGGATCTTCGTCAGCGCGTTGTGCCGGGGGTGCGTGCTCCCGTTCGCACTGATCAGGAGGATGTCGGGATCGGTGTGGTCGAGCCACGCCGAGCTGCCGCTGTAGCCGTTGTCGAAGATCGCGTCGTTCGCCCCGTGGTGCCCCACCTTCAACACATCCACATCCTGGCTGAGCGAGCCGAAGTCCCTGCGCCAGCGACCGTTCGCTTCCACCTCGCCGTCGCCGGTCATGAACATGGAGAAGGCGCCCCGCGTCACGGCCGCGCCCACCGAGCCCTCGTTGAGCTCGGCGCTCTCCGCGCTCGGGTCGTCCAGGTAGCTGGTGATGGGCGGGATCACCGTGATCACCGTCCCACCCTCGCCGCTCAGCGCGAGCGGGACGAGGGCGGTGGGCACGATCACCGTGTCCGCAGCGCTCCGCGCCTGGCTCACCACGCTCGTGTAGCCGGAGTACGTGCGGACCTGACCGTTGTATACGAACCGCTCCACGGCCATCGCGTTCAGTACGGCGGGGATGCCGTCGAAGTGGTCACTGTGGGCGTGGGTCAGGATCAGTGCCTCGAGTCTCGTGACGCCCAGGTCCTGCAGCCGGTCCGCCACGTAGCCGGGATCGCTTCCGTCGACTCCGGCGGGGCCCGCGTCCACCAGCGCGTGGAGCTGGACCCCCTGGGCGGAGTCGGTGAGGAGGATCGCGTCGCCGCCGCCGCCGGCCTCGTTCTCGCCGAGATCGAGCATCCGGACGATCAGCGTGCTGCTCCCCTCGAAGGCGATCTCGAACGTCACGCTGGCGGTGGCCGTTTCGCCCCGGTCGCGGGCCGTCACCACAAGCGTGTGGGTGCCGACCTCGGCCACCGACTGCCCGGAGAGGAACGTCTCGCCGTCCAGTTCAGCCGAGTACGTACCCCGGCTGGTGGCGATGTCGATCGTGACGGCCGACGTGTAGCGCGCGCCGTCCTCAACCCCGGCTATGGAGATGGTGATCGGGTCCGGCGTGGGCTCGTTGGGCGTGTCGCCGCACCCGGCGACCAGCAGCAGCGAGAGGAACAGGAAGATGGTTCTACTGGTCATGCGCATCCGCTTGGCGTGGGCGACGATTGGCATTGTAACAGGTCTGGATCAGCTGCCGCCGATCCGCGGGCGGCGCGCGTCCAACCGGTTGAATTACCCGCGGACCGTCGGTAGGTTGCGTGCTTCGGTTCGACGCGCCATACATCGTGGATCACGGGGTCGGACTGTGGGACCTCTGCACTTCAACCGACGCTATCGGGAGCTCTGATAATGAAGCAGCTGCGGCGCCTGTTCACAGGCGTGCTCGCCCTCGCGGCCGTGTCCGCGTGCGACGACGGGACGGACCCCGTCGCCACCGCCACGGTCGAGGTTCTGGCGTACGTGGACGCCGACAACTCCAACGATTTCGACAGCGCCGCCGATGACCCCATCGAGGGCGCGACGGTCACGCTGACGATGGTGGGCACCGACAACGAGCTGGAAGCTACCACCGGCGCCGACGGTGTGGCCGTGTTCAGCGCGGTGGAGGTGGGATCCTACACCGTCGCCATCGAGCTCCCGGCGACCCTGACGGGCGTCACGCTCGCCTCGGCCAGCGCACCCAGCGTGGTGGTGGAGGAGGACGTCACGGCCGACGCGGAGTTCCGCTACACGTACGTGCCCGGAACCATCACCGGCCACGCGTTCCTCGGGACCGGTGACTATGCGGACGGCGCCGTCGTGGTGCCCGGCCTGGAGGTCACGCTGCTCCAGGACGGCACCGAGCTCGCCACGGAGGAAACCGATGCCTCGGGCGCCTACACGTTCAACGGCCGGATGCCCGGCGACTACACGGTCGCGGTGGAGGTCCCGGCGTACCTGAGCACGGCGTCGGCCACGCAGGACGTGACGGTCGCGGCCGACGCCGAGGTCACGGCCGACTTCGGCCTCGAGGCCAACGTGACGCACACCATTGCCGAGGCCCGGGACGCGGCCGAGGGCGACACGGTGGCCGTGAGCGGCGTGGCGATCACGGGGACGGCCGGCGATCAGGCGGCGCTCTCGGGATCCAGCTTCTACATCCAGGACGACTCGGGGATGTACATCTACCTGGCCGGTGTGAGCGCGTCAGTGGAGCTGGGCGACCAGGTGCTCGTCTACGGCACGCGCGGACAGTACAGGGGCGAGGTCCAGCTCGCCTCGCTGGCGGTGCTGGTGACCGGCGAAGGCACGCTCCCGACGCCCACCGAGGTCACGGCCGCCGAGATCAACGACGGCGAGCACCAGGCCCAGCTCGCCATCGTGCAGGACCTGTACGTGACCGACGTCGAGATGGAGGACGGCGACCCGACGGGCAACGTCTGGACCAGCACGCTCGACACCTTCGAGCGGCTCCTGGTCTACGTCGATGCCGACGCGGGGATCGACCTGACCACCGACATCAGCGAAGGGTCCGTCTACGACTTCACGGGCGTCGTGGCCCACTACGATGGCATGAACGAGCTGAAGCCGCGGATGCCGGCGGACATCGTGGAGGACACCGATGTCCTCGCCGCCGTCACCACCGTCTCCGACGTGCGGGCCGAGAGCGATGGCGCGGCCGTCGAGGTCACCGGCGTGGTCACGGAGGCCGGCACCCTGGAGGGGAACGGCTTCTACATGGAGGACCCGACGGGCGGCATCTTCGTCTACATGGGCTACGGCAACGTGCCGGCCGACCTGGCCATCGGTGATGTCGTGACCGTCACGGGTGAGCGGGACAGCTATTACGACGTGGTCCAGATCGGCGGCAGCCCCACGGTGGTGGAGACGGGCGCCACGGTCACCCCCGTCCCGGCGTCCATCACGCCGGCCGAGCTGAACACCGGGGACTACCAGGGCCGCCTGGTCGTCCTGGATGACGTGGTGGCCAGCACCATCGACGGCTCCAACATCTACGTGAAGGCGTCGGCCGAGGCCACGGACAGCGCCGTCATCCGGATCGACAGCGATTCCGGCATTTCGGCCAGCGCCTTCGTCGAAGGGGACAGCTACACCATCACCGGCGTGGTCACCACGTACGCGGGCACGGAGCAGGTGAAGCCTCGCTTCTCCGAGGACGTGGAGGGCATCGTCGTAGTCCAGCCCACGGTGATGACGGTCGCCGAGGCGCGGGACGCCGACATGGGCACGCTCGTCGAGGTCAGCGGCGTGGTCACCGTGGATGGCGCGAACCTGGGCGGGACCTCGTACATCCAGGCCGACGGCGCGGGCATCTCGATCTACTGGGCCGGCGACTCCGAAGAGGGTGAGGACGTCACGGTGGTCGGCGAGATCGACGAGTACAACGGCAACATCCAGATCGCGCTGCAGGACATCGTCGTGAACGGCACGGCCACGGTCCCGGATCCGGTGGTGATCACGGGCACGCAGCTGAACGACGGCGAGGAGCCGGGCGAGCTGGCCGAGCTGGAGTCGTTCACCGTGACGGACGTGGAGGTGACGAACAGCTACGACACGCACGTGGTCACCGGTACGGCAGGCGATGGCGCCGAGGTGAAGCTCTACGTGGACAACCGCACGGGCATCGCCTCCACCGACTGGGCGGTCGACACCGCCTATATCGTGACCGGCATCGTGGCCTATCGCAGTGATGGCTGGTACCTCTGGCCGCGGAAGACGGGCGACAGGGCCACGCAGTAAGGCAGGCTCTCTGCGTGGCGGGAATCGGATGCGGCCGTGCCCCGGGCGGACACGGTCGCATCCGCTGTTTCGAGCGGGGATACAACGAGAGAGACAATGGCTGAATCGATGAGAGTGGCGCTGACGCGCCGGGGGCTCGTCCCCCTGGCGCTGGCCGGCGCCCTGATGGTTACGGCATGTGACGACGAGGTCGCGCCACCCTTCGACGTCGAGGGGACGGGTGGCGTCGAGGGAATGGTCTTCTACGACGCCGATGAGGACGGCGTGTTCACGCCCACGGCGGGCGACTCGGCGCTGGCCGGGATCGACCTGGTGGTGCGGGAGCGGTCGACGGAACAGGCGTTCAACAACGCGACGGTGACGACCGGTGCGGACGGCCGGTTCGTGGTGGACGGGCTGCCGCTCGGGACGCACGACCTGCTCGTCGACACCCTCAGCGCACCGGCGGGCGTGCGGTTCTGTCAGAACCCGCTGCCCGTGACGGTCTATCGCAACGAGGTCAACTACGAGCCGGTGGGCGGGCGGTCGAGCTGTCTGGTCACCATCGCCGCCGCGGAGGCGATGGCGGAGGAAGCGGCGTATGTCACGGTGGCGGGCGTGGTCACGTCCTCGCCGGGTCAGATGTACGGGCCCAACACCTTCATCCAGGACGAGACGGGCGGACTCCTGATCTACGGCCTGGACGCCCCGGACGTCGAGGTGGGCGACTACATCGAGGTCTCGGGCACCATCGTGCAGTACTACAACACCCTGGAGCTGACCTCGCCGGTGCTCAAGAACCGCGTGGCCGGGTACGGCGAAGCGGAGCCGGAGCCGGTGACCACGGGGCAGATCGCCGCCGAGGGCGGCGACCCCGAGTCGTTCATCCAGGGCCTGCTGGTGCGGGTCGACGCCGCGGAGCTGGTGGTGGAGTTCGGCGGCGGCGGGATCAACGAGCGGAACGCCAAGATCAACGACGGCAGCGGACAGACCGAGATCAGGATCTACGATGGCGTGGTCGATGACGCGGCGACGCTGAACAGCCTGATGACGGTCGGGACGTGCTACCAGATCACCGGTCTGGTGGGCGAGTTCGGCTCGACCGGCCAGATCTACCCGCGGACCCTCGATGACATCGTGGAGGTTCCGTGCACATGACGCTGAATCGAGTGAAGGATATGAGCATGCGAGGGATTCGCGCGGCGCTGCTCGCGGTGGTCGGGCTCGGCTTCGCGGTGGGGGCGTCGGCCCAGAGCGCGACCACGGGCCAGATCCGGGGCCAGGTGCACACGCCGGAGGGCGAGCCGCTGGAGGGTGCCTCCGTGACGGCCACCAACGTGGCCACGGGGCAGCAGCGGGGGACGCTGACCAACAGCAACGGGGCGTACCTGCTCCTCCTCCTCCCGCCGGGCGAGTACGCGGTGGAGGTGGCGTTCATCGGCTACGAGCAGGCGGAGGCGAGTCGGGTCCGGGTCGCGCTGGGCAACACCAGCACGGCCAATTTCACGCTCCGTACCCGGGCCATCGACGTCGAAGGGGTCCGCGTGACGGCCGACCGGACGCAGGTCGACGTGTCGGACGCGTCGGTCATGGAGCTGGTGTCGGAGGAGCAGATCCAGGGGCTGCCCGCGCCGGGCCGTGACTTCACCGACTTCATCCAGCTCTCCGGGCTGGTGGCGCCGGATCCGGCGGAGACCACGGGCGGACAGTTCTCCATCGCCGGGCAGCGGGCGTCCCAGACCAATCTCCAGATCGACGGCGTGGACGCGAACAACGCGTTCTTCGGCGAGAACCGGGGCGGGTCGCGGATCCCGTTCGTGTTCTCCCTCGAGTCGATCAAGGAGTTCCAGGTCATAGCCAACGGGTTCGACGTCGAGTACGGCAGCTACTCCGGCGGGATCGTCAACGTGATCACGCGCGGCGGCACCAACGACTGGGGCGGATCCGCGTACCTGAACTACCAGAGCGACGCGCTGACGGGCGAGAAGTTCGCCGACTACCAGACGCAAGACGTCTCGGTCGAGGACTACGAGGTGATGCAGTTCGCCGGCAGCCTGTCGGGCCCGATCATTCGCGACAAGGCCTTCTTCCTCTTCTCGGTCGATGGCCAGCGCCGGCGGGAGCCGCAGGTGTCGATCACGCAGGAGGAGTTCAGTGACTCGCTACCCACGGTGGCGGGTGAGGTCGGCGAGTTCTTCGACATCCTGGAGAACGAGTACGGGGTCACGGACGCCCGGTCCACATACGGGTCGTTCCAGACCACCAACGACGTGCTCACCGTCTTCGGCCGCGTGGACTGGAATCTGACCGACGCGCACCGGCTGTCGCTGCGGCACAACTTCGCCAACTACTCGAACGACAACGAGTGGAACCCGCGCTACGACTACATCTACGGGCTCTCGCGGGCTGAGGAGTACGTGGACGTCTCCCACTCGTTCGTGACCGAGCTGCAGTCGGTGTTCGGGCCGCAGACCTTCAACGTGGCCCGCTTCCAGTTCTCCGACGAGTCCCGCCCCCGCACGGGGAAGGACCTCCGTCCGGAGCTGCGGGTGAATCTGTCCGAGGGACGGGCCATCGCGTACGGCGGGACCTTCGCCGCGTTCCAGAACGACCTGGAAGAGCGGAAGCTCCAGTTCATCAACAACCTGACCCACGTGGTGGGCGATCACACGCTGAAGGTGGGCGTGAACGTCATCCAGACGACCATCCTGAACCAGTTCATCCTGGAGGGCGCCGGCGCGTACAACTTCCCGGACCTGAACGCGTTCCGGAACATGCAGCCGAGCTCGTACACGCGGAACATCCGTGCGGGCGGCGGCATCCCGATCTCGGAGTTCGGCGTGAGGGAGTGGGGCGTCTACGCGCAGGATGAGTGGCTGGTGACGCCGCGGCTGACGGCCACCCTCGGGATCCGGTACGACGTCCAGTCGTTCCTCGACGACCCGGCCCGCGTGCTGAACGCGGAGCGGGCGTTCGGGGTGGAAACGGGTATCGCGCCCACGGACAACAACAACATCTCGCCCCGGCTCGCGCTGGCGTACGACCTGAGCGGAAACGGCTCGAGCGTGGTGCGGGCCGGCGTCGGCTACTTCTACGGCCGGGTCCCGTACGTGCTGGGCGGGAACGTCCAGAGCACCGTGCGGCCCGTGGTGGAGGTCAGCTGCGCGGGCGACCCGGGCGATCCGGACGCGCCGCCCTCGCCGGCCGACTACGGCGACTGGGGCACCTACGGCAGCGAGAACCCGGTGAGCTGCACCGGGACCACCGTGGCCTCGGGGATCCCGGAGTACACCTTCTGGAACGAGGATTTCCAGTTCCCGGAGACACTCAAGGCCAACCTCGGGTACGAGACGGAGATCGGGGAGCGGACGCGGTTCTCCGCCGACCTGCTCTTCTCCCAGAGCACGAACCTGTACACCGTCCGCAACCTGAACATGCGGGACGTGCAGTTCACGCTCGAGAACGAAGGCGGCCGTCAGGTCTTCCAGCCGGTGGAGGTGTTCGACCCGGGAGTCACCGACGGCGTGGTGTCGGAGCAGCGGACGCGGCGCAACCTCGAGCTGGGCAACGTCTTCGTGAATTACAACGACGGACGTGCCCGCTCGATCGTCGCCACGGCGGAAGTGGTGCACAACCTGACCGAGGACATGCAGGTCCGCGGGTCGTACACCTACACGGACTCGAAGGACAACTCCTCGTACTCGTGCTGCACCGCGCACTCCGGGTTCACCAACCCGACGATCGGCGCGTACGGCCCGAACGACATCGGCGGCATCGGGGCCACCGACAAGGCGTGGGGTCCGAGCGATTTCACCCGGGACCACACGTTCATCCTGTCTCTGGATGCGCCGATCATATTCGGCCTGAAGATGGGCGCGTTCTGGCGACTCCAGAGCGGCCGGCCGTGGACGCCGGAGGCGCGCGGTGACCTGAACGGCGACGGCGTGCTGTACAACGACCGGCCGTTCATCTTCGCACCGGAAGACCTGCCGCTGGACCCGTCGCTGTCGGCGGAAGACGCTGCGGTGGCCCGGGCCGACTACGAGCGGATCCTGGATGAGAACGCGTGCGTGGGCGACTACGTGGGCCAGATCATCCCGCGCAACACCTGCCGGTTCCCGTGGTACAACCGGCTCGACGTACGGCTCTCCCGGTCGTTCGCGACGTTCGAAGAGCAGCGCGCGGAGTTCCAGATCGACCTGTTCAACGTGCTGAACGGCCTGAACCGGGAGTGGGGCACGTTCACCGGCGTGTTCTCGGCCGATCGGAACCTGCTCCTGCCACAGAGCTACGACGCCGAGACAGGGCAGTCGTACTACGACGTCCCGTCCACGTTCGGCCGTGAGCGAGTGATCGGCGACAACCTCCAGCTCCAGTTCCAGGCCCGCGTCGGGCTGAAGTACTACTTCTGAGGCACTGAGAGCCCGGAGGACACGGGCGAAGGCTCACCGCGGGCAGGCTCACCGCGGCTGAGCGGAGAGCACAGAAAGCCGGCGACGTCCAGCGTCGCCGGCTTTCTCATTGGGAGCGGCGCGGCGGGGTCGACTACGCCGCCTCCGTCGCGTCCTCCTCCTCGAACTCGGCGGTGAGCGCGTCGATCTCCGCCCGGATGGTATCGACCAGCGCCTGCTTCTCCTGGAAGTGGAGAAATGCGCTTTCGAAGCCGTAGAGCGCGATGCGGGTGAGCTCGTCCCAGGTGAAGTCCAGATACTCGTGTGCCCGCCAGTACTCCCGGGTGACGGTGGTCGCGCTCATGAGGCGGTTGTCGGTGTTGAGCGTGACGATCAGCCCCTCGTCGTAGTACAGGCGGAGGGGGTGGTCGCCGAACGACTTCACCGCCCTGGTCTGGACGTTCGAGGTGAGGCAGATCTCGAGCGGGATGCGGAAGTCGTTGACGTACCGCATCAGGTCCGGGTCCTCGAAGAGCCGGGTGCCGTGGCCGATCCGGTTCGCGTTGCAGTAGTGCAGCGCCTGGTGGATCGACTCGGGCCCGTACGCCTCGCCCGCGTGTATGGTGGCGGCGATGTTGGCGTTGCCCACGCGGTAGAACGCCGATCGGTGCATCTTGGCCGGGTTGTTGTACTCGGCGCCGGCCAGGTCGAAAGCCACGACGCCCCGGTTCTTGAACGCGACCGTGAGGTCGGCGAGGTCCATGGAGGTGTGGGGGCTCATGTTCCGGATCCCGCAGATGATGATGCCGGTCCGGATGCCGTACTGCTCCTCGGCCTTCCGCAGCCCGCGGAGCGGCGCGGCCACGGCCTCTTCCAGCGACAGCCCATTCTGGACGTTGAGGACGGGGGAGAAGCGGACCTCCATGTAGCGCACGTTCTCGGCGGCCGCATCCTCGGCCATCTCGAACGCTACCCGCTCCAGCGCCTCCTCGTCCTGCATCACGCTGAGGGTGATGTCGAACCGGGTCAGGTAGTCCACCAGGTCGCGCGCGTCCTGGACGTGCATGTAGTCCGCCAGGGCGACGGGGTCGCGGGTGGGGAGGTCCACGTCGCGCTCGTCCGCCAGCTCCACGAGCGTTTCCGGCCGGACCGACCCGTCCAGGTGGACATGGAGGTCGGTCTTGGGCAGGCGCCTGAGGCGTTCCCGGGTGACTCGTGTCATGTCCGCGCCCTCAGCCCACCGTCTCCAGGCGCTGCTGCTCCTGCGCCTCGAGGTCGAGCTCGTAGAGGGCCGCCTGCGCGGCGGCGAGGCGGGCAATGGGCACGCGGAACGGTGAGCAGGAGACGTAGTCGAGGCCCACGCGGTGGCAGAAGCCCACGGAGCTCGGCTCGCCGCCGTGCTCGCCGCAGATCCCGACCTTCAGGTCCGAGCGCGCCTTGCGACCCTGTTCTGTGCCCATGGTGACGAGCTGGCCCACCCCTTCCTGGTCCAGCACCTGGAACGGGTCCTCATCGAGGATGCCGATCTCGATGTAGTGGGGCAGGTAGGTGCCGGCGTCGTCCCGGCTGATGCCGAAGGTGGTCTGGGTCAGGTCGTTGGTGCCGAACGAGAAGAACTCGGCCGCTTCAGCGATCTGGTCGGCGACGAGCACCGCCCGGGGCAGCTCGATCATGGTGCCCACGAGGAACCCGACCTTGCGACCCCGCTCTTCGAACACCTGTCGGGCCACGTCCCGGATCACGCGTTCCTGGAGCTTGAACTCCCCTACGGTGCCCACGAGCGGGACCATGATCTCGGGTTTCACATCCACGCCCTGCCACGCGACGTGGACGGCCGCCTCGAAGATGGCCCGGGCCTGCATCTCCGTCAGCTCGGGCACGGTGATCCCGAGGCGGACGCCGCGGTGGCCCAGCATCGGGTTCGCCTCGCGGTGCCGGGCCACCGTCCGGCGGATCTCCGCGACGGTGCGGCCGGTGCCCTCCGCCAGCTCCTCCAGCTCCTTCTCGTCATGGGGCAGGAACTCGTGGAGCGGCGGGTCCAGGAGCCGGATCGTGACGGGGAACCCGTCCATGGCGCGGAAGATCCCTTCGAAGTCCTCGCGCTGCATGGGCAGGAGCCGCTCCAGCGCCGCCGCCCGCGTCTCCGGGTCGCCGGCCAGGATCATCTCGCGGATCGCGCGGACCCGGAGGTCGCCGAAGAACATGTGCTCGGTCCGGCAGAGGCCGATCCCCTCGGCGCCGAACTCCCGGGCCTGTCGCGCGTCGTCCGGCGTGTCGGCGTTCGCCCGCACCCGGAGGCTGCGGAAGCTGTCGGCCCATTCCATGAGCCGGCGGAAATTGTCCGACAGCTCGGGCTCGACGGTGGGGACCCTGCCCAGGAGGATCCGCCCCGAGGCGCCATCGATGGTGATCCACTCGCCTTCCCGGACGGTGGTGCCGTTCGCGTGCAGCTCCGCGGCCTGGTGATCGATCACCAGGTCGCGCGCCCCGGCCACGCACGGCTTCCCCATTCCGCGCGCCACCACGGCGGCGTGGGAGGTCATTCCGCCGCGAGCCGTGACGATCCCGCGAGCGGCCGCCATGCCGGCGAAGTCGTCCGGGGAGGTCTCCTCTCGCACCAGGAGCACGCTGTCGCCGCCGTCGGCGCGCCGGACCGCCTCGTCGGGCTCGAACACCACCATGCCGGCGGCGGCCCCGGGCGAGGCCGGCAGCCCGGTAGCGAGCTCGTGGGTCTCGGCGGCCGGATCGAGGCCCGGGTGCAGCTGCTGCTGGAGCTGGGCGGGGTCGACCCGCTTGACGGCTTCCTCCTCGGAGATCAGCCCCTTCTCCACCATCTCGACGGCGATCCGGATGGCGGCGGCGGCCGTGCGCTTGCCCGTCCGGGTCTGCAGGAGGTAGAGCTTGCCTCGTTCCACCGTGAACTCGAGGTCCTGCATGTCGCGGTAATGCCGCTCGAGCTTGGCCTGGATGTCCATGAGCTGCTCGTAGGCGTCCGGCATGATGGACTTCATCTCCTCGATGTCCACCGGCGTGCGGATGCCCGCCACCACGTCCTCGCCCTGCGCGTTCCGCAGGAACTCACCGAAGACCCGGTTCTCACCGGTGCTCGGGTTCCGCGTGAACGCGACGCCGGTCCCCGAGTCGTCGCCCATGTTGCCGTAGACCATGGTCTGAACGTTCACCGCCGTGCCCAGGTCGTCGGGGATCCGGTTGTGGCGGCGGTAGGCAATGGCGCGCTCGTTGTTCCACGAATCGAAGACCGCGTGGATCGCGCCCCATAGCTGCTCCATGGGGTCAGCGGGGAAGGGGACGCCAGTCTGCTCCTGCACCAGCTCCTTGTACTCCGTCACCAGCTCCCGCAGGTCGTCGGCGGTGAGCTCGGTGTCCTCCTCCACGCCCCGCGCCGCCCGCTTCTGCGCCAGCGCCCGCTCGAACAGGCGGTGGTCGAGCCCGAGGACGATGTCCGAGTACATCTGGACGAAACGACGGTACGAGTCATACGCGAACCGCTCGTCGGCGTCCGCGGCCAGCGCCTTCACCGTGTCGTCGTTGAGGCCGAGGTTGAGGATCGTGTCCATCATCCCCGGCATGGACACGGCCGCCCCGCTCCGGACGCTGACCAGGAGCGGATTCGAGCCCGTGGCACCGAACGTCTTCCCGGTGGTCTCCTCGATCTTCCGGATGCTCGCCTCGACTCTGTCCTTGAGGCTGTCCGGGAGCCTGCGGCGACGCATGTAGTGGGTGCACGCGTCAGTCGAGATGGTGAACCCGGGCGGGACCGGCACACCGATGCGCGTCATCTCCCCCAGATTCGCGCCCTTGCCGCCCAGCAGCTTCTTCAGACCCTTGCCCCCTTCGGCCTCGCCGCTCCCGAAGAAGTAGACCCAACGCTCGCTCATGTGCCGTTTCCGTTCTGTTCCGGATGGTTCCGTGGCGGTCCAGCCGCATTGCAGCTGGACCAATCTATGTGCTGGCGCCGATCGCGACAGCCGCCCGCGGATGCACGTTCCGTTCGAGCGGATTCCGAACGATCAGCAGCTGGAGGGGGGCGAATAGCCGCCTTCGATATCCACCAGCGGGGCGTCATAGGCGCCCGAGAAGCACGCGTGGCAGAAGTCGCCGTTCTCCGACACCGCACCGATCATCCCCTCCAGCGAGAGGTAGCCGATGCTGTCGACATCCAGGTGCGCACGGATCTCTTCCACGCTCTTCTGCGAGCCGAGGAGCTCCTCCTTCGTGGGCATGTCGATCCCGTAGAAGCAGGGGTGCCGCACCGGGGGACTGGAGATCCGGAAGTGGACTTCGCGGGCGCCGGCCTCGCGGATCAGGCGGACGAGCCCCATGCTGGTGGTGCCCCGGACAAGCGAGTCGTCCACGACCACCACACGTTTGCCGTCCATCACCTCCCGGACGGCGTTGTACTTGATCCGCACGCGGAAGTCCCGACCCGCCTGCGTGGGGTGGATGAAGGTGCGGCCCACGTAATGGTTGCGAATCAGGCCCAGCTCGTACGGGATCCCGCTCTCCTCGGTGAAGCCGAGCGCCGCGGAGTTCGAGGAGTCGGGCACGCTGAACACCACGTCGGCGCCCGCCGGGTGCTCGCGCGCGAGCTGACGCCCGAACGCGCGCCGCGCCCGGTCGACGCTCCGGCCCCAGATCTTCGAGTCGGGACGCGCGAAATAGACGAGCTCGAAGATGCACGGAGCGGTGCGGTGGTCCTGGGCCACGTTCTTGAGCGATTTCAGCTCGTGCCCGTCGATCCGGAGCATCTCGCCCGGTTCGATGTCGCGCACGTAGTCGGCGCCCACCAGGTCGAGGGCGCAGCTCTCGCTGGCGACGATCCACCCGTCGTCGGGCATCTGCCCCAGGATCAGCGGCCGGTAGCCCCACGGGTCGCGGGCGGCGTAGAGTGTGTCACCCACGGTGATCAGGACGCTGAACGCCCCTTTCAGCCGCGAGAGCGCATCGGAGATCTGCTCCTCGATGGTCGGGCAGCGAGAGCGGGAAATCAGGTGGACCACCACCTCGCTGTCGATCGTGCCCTGGAAGAGCGCGCCCTCCTCCACGAGCTCGTGACGGAGCGTGAGGGCATTGGTGATGTTGCCGTTGTGTACCAGCCCCAGGTCCCCCTCGCGGTAGCTGACCACGATCGGCTGGGCGTTCACCAGCCCCGCACCCCCCGCCGTCGAGTAGCGCGTGTGGCCCAGGGCCACCCGACCGGGCAGCTGTTCCAGCGCCCGCTCGTCGAACGCCTCCGCCACGAGCCCTTCCCGTTTCGCCACCCGGGTCCGGCCCCGCTCGTCCACCGCCGCGATGCCCGCCGACTCCTGACCCCGGTGCTGGAGCGCGTACAGCCCCAGAAACGCCATCCTGGCCGCGCCCTCGACACCGCTGACCCCTACGACCCCGCACATGCGTCCGCTCCTCTATGATTCCATGCGACCCGATCGCGTGCCGCTCCCGGCGCCCACCCGGCCCTCGGCCCGTCGACCAGGCCCGCCCGCTCAGCCCGCCGACGAGGCCGGCGTGTCCATGGCCCGCGGGATCGCCGTTCGGTACACCTCGGCCAGCTCGTCGATGGCGGCGCGCACCGTGGTGGCCGCCGCCGCCAGCTCCAGCACCAGCTCGCCCGCCGGCTCGCCCACCGTCCCGATCCGGGCCGCGGGCACGCCGTGCTCCTCCGCGCGCGCCAGCACCGCCGTCGAGAGGCCGTCCCGGCAGCTCACCACGATGCGGCCCTGCGCCTCCCCGAACAGCAGCGACGGGGCGGGCAGCTCGTCCTCGAGGGTGACCCGGGCGCCGAGGGGTGCCGGACGGACGGCGATCGCCGACTCCACCAGCGCGATGGCCAGGCCGCCCTCCGCGCAGTCGTGGGCGCTGGCCAGGAGCCCGTCCTCGATCATGCCCAGGACCGCCTCCTGAAGCGCCTTCTCCGCGTCCAGATCCACGTCGGGGACCGCGCCCGCCGTCTTCCCGTGCACCACCTTCAGGTACTCGGATGCGCCCAGCTCCCCGCTGTTGCGACCCAGGAGGAGGATGGCGTCACCCGGCGCGCGAAACCCGGCGCCGATCGTCTTCGAGACGTCGTCGATCACCCCCACCATCCCGACGGTCGGCGTGGGGAAGACGGCGCCCCGGGGGTTCTCGTTGTAGAGCGACACGTTCCCGCTGACCACCGGCGTCTCCAGCCGCTCGCACGCCTCGCCCATCCCCTGGACGGCCTCCCGGAGCTGGTAATAGACCTCCGGCTTGAGCGGGTTCCCGAAGTTGAGGCAGTCGGTGACGGCGCGCGGCCGCGCTCCTACGCAGACCAGGTTCCGGGCCGCCTCGGCCACCGCGATCTGTCCGCCCTTCCGCGGGTCGAGGTAGACGTAGCGGGCGTTGCAGTCCACGGTCGCGGCGATCCCGCGCTTCGTGCCCCGGACCCGGAGCACGCCGGCGTCGCCGCCCGGCGGCTGGACGGTATTGGTCCGGACCGTGGAGTCGTACTGGTCGTAGACCCAGCGTTTGCTGGCGATGTTCGGCGAGCCGGCCAGGGCGAGGAGCGCTTCGCCGACC
>JBKGZE010000002.1:0-20267 GCA_046545735.1 Gemmatimonadota bacterium
GCAGGTGGTCGAGGTCGACGAGCTGTAGCCGGGACGTCGTCGCATTGCGGATCGCGGTTGACGCCATGGGAACGGACCGCTACCCCACCGTGGAGGTGGAGGGGGCGGTCGCGGCGCTCCGGGAGCTACCGCAGAACGTTCGAGTGGTTCTGGTCGGGGACAGGGACCGGGTCCTCCGGGAGCTTCACCGTCTGGGCGAGGACGAGGGGGATCGGCTGTCGATCGTCCACGCGGCGCAGCGGATCGCCCCATCGGAGGCACCGGCCGCGGCGGTCCGGCGGAAGCCGGACTCGTCGATCGTGGTCGGGCTGAGGCTGCAGAAGGAGGGGGCAGCGGACGCGTTCGTGAGCGCGGGCTCGACGGGCGCGGTGATGGCGGCGTCGCTGTTCATCCTGCGGCCGCTGCCGGGGGTGGACCGTCCGGCCGTGGCGACGCTTCTTCCGACGGCGCTGGGTCCCATGGTCATGCTGGATGCCGGCGCGAACGTGGACTGCAAGCCGGGTCAGCTGGTGCAGTTCGCGCGTCTCGGTGTGGTCTATGCGCACGACGTGCTGGGCCGTGAGGCCCCGCGGGTGGGTCTGCTCAACATCGGCGAGGAGCCCGAGAAGGGGAACGAGCTGAGCGTTGAGACGCATCGTCGTCTCCGGGCGAGCGATCTCAACTTCGTGGGCAACGTCGAGGGCCGGGAGATCATCGAGGGCGTCTGCGATGTGCTGGTGACGGACGGCTTCGTCGGGAACGTGCTGCTGAAGTTCTACGAGAGCGTGGCCGGGTTCGTTTTCGGGCTGCTGCGCCCGCGGGAGGGTGCGGGGTCCGGGGATGGGGGCCTGAGCCGCGTCCAGCGGATCCTGGATTACGCCGAGTACGGTGGCGCGCCGCTGCTCGGGGTGAACGGGATCTCCATCATCTGCCACGGCGGATCGCCGCCGCGGGCCCTGACGAACGCGATCCAGGCGGCGATGACCGCCTCCAACGCTCACATGGTCGGCCACATCCGTGACGAGGTCGGCGTACACCCGGATCATGGATGAGAACACAGAGACCCGCCGTCGAAATCGTTGCGACCGGTCGCTGGCTGCCCGAGCGGGTGGTGACGAACCACGATCTCGAGCAGGAGCTTGACACGTCGGACGAGTGGATTCGCGGGCGAACGGGAATCGAGGAGCGGCGGATCGCCCCGGCCGACGTGGGCGCGGCCGACATGGGGGCACGGGCGGCCGGGATCGCCATGGAGCGGGCGGGGGTCCACCCGGGTGAAGTGGACGTGATCGTGGTGTCGACGGCCACGCCGGACCGGCTGCTGCCTTCCACGGCGTGCGACATCCAGGCGCGGATCGGCGCCGGGAACGCTGCGGCCTACGACATCTCGGCCGCCTGCTCGGGGTTCATCTACGGACTGTCGATCGCGGAAGGCCACCTGGTATCGGGTCGCGCGGAGATCGCGCTGGTGATCTCCACCGAGAAGATGAGCGCCATCGTGGACTGGGGGGACCGGTCCACCGCGGTGCTGTTCGGGGACGGCGCGGGCGCGGCGGTGGTGAAGCGGTCGGAGAACGGACGCGGGCTGATCTCGAGCTTCATCCGTTCGGACGGCACGCTGGCGGAGCTGCTCTGGCGGCCGAGTGGCGGCGCGAAGGTGCCGATCGACGTGGCGGTGCTGGACGAGCGGTCGCACCTGGTGAAGATGGCGGGACGGGAGGTGTTCAAGGCGGCGGTGCGGTCGATGGCGGAAGCCGCGGACCAGGCGCTGCTCCGGGCCGGTCTGACCGGGGAGGACCTGGACCTGTTCGTGCCGCACCAGGCGAACACGCGTATCATCGAGGCGACGGCCAAGTACGCGAACGTTCCGATGGAGAAGGTCTTCGTGAACATCAACCGATACGGGAACATGAGCTCGGCGAGCGTGCCCGTGGCGCTGGACGAAGCGCTGGAGGAGGGACGGATCAAGGCGGGCGACTACGTGATGATGGTCGCGTTCGGAGCCGGTTTCACCTGGGCGTCGGCGGTGATCCAGTGGTAGCGCTGCTGTTCCCCGGCCAGGGGGCGCAGGAGGTCGGGATGGGTCGCGACCTGGCGGAGGCGTACCCGTCGGCCCGGGAGATCTTCGAGCGGGCCGACGAGGCGCTGGGAGTGCCGCTTTCGCGGATCATGTGGGAGGGTCCGGCCGAAGAGCTCACGGCCACGCACAACGCGCAGCCGGCCATTCTGGCGCACTCGGTGGCGGTCCACGAGCTGGTGGCCGATCGGCTCGGCCAGGTCGGGCTGGCGGCGGGGCACTCGCTGGGCGAGTTCAGCGCCCACGTGGCGGCCGGTACGGTGTCCTTCGAGGACGCGATTCGGGCGGTGCGTCGCCGGGGCGAGCTCATGTTCCGGTCGGGCGAGCAGCGAGCGGGCACGATGGCGGCGGTGATCGGGCTCGACGACGGCGTGGTGGAGCGGGTCTGTCGCGAGGCCTCGGAGCACGACGGCGTGTGCGTTCCGGCGAACTACAACTCGCCGGGTCAGGTCGTGATCAGCGGGGACGTCCCCGCGGTGGAACGGGCGATGGAGGGCGCGAAGGAGGCGGGCGCGCGACGGGCGGTGCCGCTGAACGTGAGCGGCGCGTTCCACTCGCCGCTGATGGAGGTGGCGGAGTCGGGGCTGCGGGAGCACCTGGCGTCGGTCCCGTTCGCAACGCCGCGGTTCCCGGTGGTCTCCAACGTCGCGGCGGAGCCGGTATCCGATCCGGACGAGGCCCGGCGGCTCCTGGTCCGGCAGCTCACCTCGCCCGTGCGCTGGGCCGCGTCCATGCGTACCATGCGGGAGCACGGGGCCGAGCGGTTCGCGGAGCTGGGCCCCGGGCGAGTGCTCGCGGGCCTGCTGCGTCGCGTCGACCGCAACGCGCGGGTCGAGAGCGTAGGGTCGGCGGAACAGGTCAAGCTCTTCCTGGAAGGTTGAGTCATGGCGGAACGGCTGCTGGAGGGTCAGGTCGCCCTGGTGACGGGCGGAAGCCGGGGCATCGGCCGGGTGATCGCGGAGCGGCTCGCCCGGGAAGGAGCGCGCGTGGTCGTAACCTCCCGCTCCGAGCCGAGCGCGGCGGCGGTGGCCGAGGCGCTCCCGGGCTCCGGCCACGTCGGTGCGGCGTGTGACGTGGCGGACCGTGGGGCGGTGGACGCCCTGGTCAAGCGGGTCGAGGGCGAGCTGGGCGGCCTGGACATCGTGGTCAACAACGCCGGGATCACGGCGGACAACATCCTGGTCCGCATCGCCGACGAGGACTGGGACCGGGTGCTGGACACGAACCTGAAGGGCGCGTTCCAGGTCACGCGGGCGGCGGCGCGGGGGATGATGAAGCGGCGGAGCGGTCGCATCATCAACATCACCAGCGTGGTCGGGTTGACCGGCAACCGTGGACAGGTAAACTACGCAGCGTCGAAAGCCGGGCTCGTGGGGCTGACGAAGTCGGTGGCGAAGGAGCTGGCGTCGCGGAACGTGCTGTGCAACGCCGTAGCCCCCGGATTCATCGAGACGGACATGACGGCCGACCTGAGCGAGGAGGCGCGCGCGGCGCTGCTGGGCCAGATCGCCCTCGGACGTCTGGGCTCCGCGGAGGAGGTGGCCGGCGTGGTCGCGTTCCTGGCGGGCCCGGACGCCGGCTACATCACCGGCCAGGTCCTGGTCGTGGATGGTGGCATGGTCGTCTGAGTTGTTACGGTACCCCCCTACAATCCAACGAGAGAGGACAGGATGGCGGAGAACACGGAAGCGAAGGTCAGGGAGATCATTGTGAACGAGCTGGGCGTCGAGGCGGAGAAGGTGACGCCGAGCGCGTCGTTCGTGGAGGATCTCGGCGCGGACTCGCTCGACACGGTGGAGCTGGTGATGGCCTTCGAGGAGGAGTTCGGCATGGAGATCCCGGACGAGGATGCCGAGCAGCTCCAGACGGTGGGCGACGCCATCAAGTACATCGAGGAGCACCAGGGCTGACGCGCCCGGGCTGATGGAGACACACACGGCAGACGGCCGCCCGCGGGTGGTCATCACCGGTCTGGGTATGGTGACCCCGGTCGGCAACGATGTGCAGAGCTCCTGGGACGCGCTGCTGGCCGGGACCAGCGGCGCCGCTCCCATCACTCAGTTCGAGGTCACGGACGACTTCGACGTGGGGTTCGCGTGCGAGGTGAAGGGCTTCGATCCCGAGCGGTACATGGATCGGAAGGAGGTCCGTCGCACGGACCGGTTCGCGCAGCTGGCCATCGCGGCCTCCGTGCAGGCGGTGCAGCATGCGGGGCTGGGCGATGACCTGACGCCGGCCGACCCGGAGCGGGTCGGGGTCATCATCGGCAGTGGCATCGGGGGCATGGCCACGTTCGAGGCCCAGACGCGGGTCATGATCGAGCGCGGCCCGAAGCGGGTGAGCCCGTTCTTCGTGCCCATGTTCATCCCGGACATGGCGGCGGGGCTGGTGTCCATGCGCTACGGCGCGAGGGGGGCCAACTACGCGACGGTCTCGGCGTGCTCGTCGAGCGCCCACGCGCTCGGGAATGCGTTCCGTCTCGTCCAGAACGGAGAGGCGGACGTGATGATCGCCGGCGGGACCGAGGCCTCGGTCACGTCGCTGACCATTGCGGGCTTCTCGAACATGAAGGCGCTCTCGACGCGGAACGACGCGCCGGACCGGGCGAGCCGGCCGTTCGACGCCGGCCGGGACGGGTTCGTCCTGGGGGAAGGCGCGGGCACGGTGGTGCTGGAGTCGCTCGAGCACGCGCGGGAGCGCGGGGCGGAGATCGCGGCGGAGGTGGTGGGCTTCGGCCAGAGCGCCGACGCCTACCACATGACGGCTCCGGCTCCGCAGGGTGTCGGGGCGCAGCTGGCGATGCGCGCGGCGCTGGAGGACGCCGGGCTCGGCCCGGAGGAGGTGGCCTACATCAACGCCCACGGCACCTCCACGCCGGCCAACGACGTGAACGAGACGCTGGCCATCAAGGCGGTGTTCGGCGACGCCGCGCGGGCGATGGTGGTGGGCTCCACGAAGTCCATGACGGGTCACCTGCTGGGGGCGGCGGGGGCCGTCGAGGGGATCATCGCGGCGCTGGTCGCGAAGCACGGCAGGATCCCGCCGACCATCAACTTCGAAACGCAGGATCCGGAGTGCGACCTGGACTACGCGCACAACGAGATGCGGGAGCGCGACGTGGGAGCGGCGCTCACGAACTCGTTCGGGTTCGGTGGCCACAACGTATGCCTCGCGATCCGGCGCTGGGACGGATAGCCGCTGCGCGGGCCGGGAGACGCGCGCCGCGATCCGCGGTGGACCGGGGGCGACGCCGCGTCGCTCCCGGTTTTCCTTTGGAGGAAGGCTGCTGATGCGTACCGGGATCGGCTACGACTCGCACCGTTTCGCACCCGGGCGTCGCCTCGTGCTCGGCGGCGTGGAGGTCCCCCACCTGGAGGGGCTGGAGGGGCATTCCGACGCGGACGTGGTGGCCCACGCCGTGACCGATGCTCTCCTGGGCGCGGCCGCGCTGGGCGACATCGGCACCCACTTCCCGCCGGACGACGATCGCTGGAAGGACGCCGACTCGCTGGCGCTTCTGGCGACGGTGGTGAGGCGGGTGCGGGAGGAAGGCTACCGTCCGGTAAACGTGGACGTGACGGTGGTGTGCGAGGCGCCGCGGATCGGGCCGCACGCGGCGGCCATGCGGGCTAGACTGGCGGATGCGCTCGGGCTGGCGCCGTCCGCGGTCTCGGTGAAGGGGACCACCAACGAGGGGATGGGCTGGGTGGGGCGCGGGGAAGGGATTGCCGCCCTGGCGGTCGCGACCATCAGCTCCTGAGGCGCGGTGGAAACGATCCAGGAGATCCTGCACGCGCTCACGACACTCCCGCCGCGCCTCCTCTATCTCCTCCTGGGGCTGGGCGCGGCGGTGGAGAACATCGCGCCGCCCGTCCCGGCCGACACGTTCGTTCTGGCCGGCGCGCTTCTGGCGGCCCGCGGCGCCGCCGACCCATGGATGGTCTTTCTCTTCACCTGGCTCTTCAACGTGGTGTCGGCGGTGGGCGTCTACGCCATCG
The DNA here is from genome assembly GCA_046545735.1 of Gemmatimonadota bacterium. GTDB lineage: Bacteria > Gemmatimonadota > Gemmatimonadetes > Longimicrobiales > RSA9 > JAWVYT01. The sequence goes on from JBKGZE010000002.1 coordinate 6,055, forward strand.
CTCGCCGGTACGGGCGCCGCTTCTTCAAGATGCCGATCGCCCGATGGCTGCTGCGCGAGCACCAGCTGGACCAGATCGGCGGCTTCTACGGCCGGCTGGGTATACCGGCCATCTTCTTCAGCAGGTTCCTGCCGGCCTGGCGCGCCATGGTGCCCGTGTTCGCCGGCGTCTCGGGGATGCGGGCGTGGACCGCCGTCCCGCCCATGGTGGTGGCCTCGGGGATATGGTACGGGATGCTCGTGTACGTGGGCGCCGCCATGGGGCGCAATCTGTCCGGGATCCTGCACCTGTTCGACAGCCTCAACAACGTGCTGCTGATCGTGGCCCTCGTTCTCATCGCCGGAGCGGCCGTGTGGTGGTGGCGATCCCGGCACCCCCCGGACGGCCCGTGAGCTTCCACCTGGAGCAGTTCCACGACCACCTGTCGTTCGAGCGTGGGCTGAGCCCGCGCACGCTGGACGCGTACGGCCGCGACACGGGCCGGCTCCGGGACTTCCTGGAGACCCGGGGTGTGCGCGACCCGGGCCATGCCACCCCCGCGGACCTGCGGGAGTTCAGCTACCATCTACGCGACCAGGGGCTGGCACCGACCTCCGTCCGCCGGACCCTGTCCGCCGTCCGCACCTACTTCGGGTTCCTGCTGGCGGAGGGGCTGGTGGCGAGCGACCCGAGCGAGCAGCTCGAGTCGCCGAAGACGTGGCGCCGGCTCCCCGACGTCCTCCGATGGGACGAGGTGGAGCGACTGCTGGAGGCACCGGACCCGGCCCACCGCCTCTACTGGCGCGACCGGGCGATGCTCGAGTTCGCCTACGCGTCCGGCGTGCGGGTGAGTGAGCTCACGGGGCTCAAGGTGCGCGACGTGGACCTGGAGGACGGATTCGCGACGGTGTACGGGAAGGGATCGAAGGAGCGCCTGGTCCCGATCGGGAGCGCGGCCGTGCGGGCGATCGGGCGCTACCTGCGCGAGCTGCGGGACCGGCTGGAAGGGGGAGGAGGCGGCGGCGTTCTCTTCCTCAACAACCGCGGCGAGCCGTTGACGCGGATGGGCGTGTGGAAGATCCTGCGCAAGCACGTGGAGCGGGCGGGGATCACCAGGAAAGTCACCCCGCATACGCTCCGCCACACGTTCGCCACCCACCTGCTGGAGGGCGGTGCAGACCTTGCCGCCGTGCAGGAGATGCTCGGACACGCCGACATCTCGACCACCCAGATCTACACCCATGTCGATCGGGACTATCTCAGGGACGTCCATCGACGCTATCATCCCCGCTCATGAGCGCGCTCCTTCTCCCGCAGCAGGCCGGACCGTGATGCGCGGACCGCAGCCCGTACGACGGCTGCTCGCGGCCGCGATCATGCTCTGCGTCCTCCTCGCGCCCGGCACCCTGGCCGGGCAGACGGGCACGCCGATCGAACGGGTGGGCGCCTCCGACGTGGCCGTGGATCGCCGCCTCGCGCGCCTGCTCGAGTCCGATCCGCTGGTCGTGACCGCCGATACCATGATCCCCGCCGGCGACACGATCGCGCGCTCCGTGCTGGTGCTGGACGCGACCGTCATCCTCGAGGGGACGATCACCGGCGACCTGGTGCTGGTGGACGCCGGCGCGTTCGTCCGGCCCCGCTCGGTAGTCCGCGGCGACCTGGTCAACGTGGCGGGCGGCCTGTACCGCTCGGAGCTCGCCCGCGTAGGGGGGACCATCCTCGACCTTCCGACCGCCAGCTACCGGGTGGTCCGCCACCCGGACCGGATCGTGATCGAAGCCACCGACGTTCCGTCCCCGCTGGAGCTGGACGGGTTCATGGGGCTCCAGGCGCCGACGTACGACCGCGTGAACGGGCTGACGGCGATCTGGGGCGCCCGGTACCGGCTGCCGCACCTGGGCCCCGTGAGCCCCTCCGTCCACGGGCAGGTGGGCTGGCAGACCGAGCGCGGGGAGCCGACGTACGCGGCGTCCGGCCGGCTGCGCTGGGGCCCCGGCGCGCTTGCCGGCGGGTACGAGAAGGGGTGGGAGACCAACGACACGTGGATCGAGGACGACCTGGACAACTCCATCAACTATCTCTGGGACGGGGACGATTTCCGCGACTACAACGCCGTGGAGCGGGTCTGGGCGGGCGTGAGCCGCCAGTTCGGTGATGTGGCGAAGCAGTACCACGCGGTGGTCGCGGTCCGGGGTCGGATCGAGGACGCGGAGAGCCTGCGCGGCGGGGAGCCGTGGCACCTCTGGGGCGACAGCGCGCGCGCGAACCCCGCCATCGACCCCGGTCGGACAACGAGCCTCGTGACCAGCTTCGAGCTGGAGTGGAACGGGCAACAGACGTACTTCGAGGGGCGGCTGGAATACGAAGCCGCGCGGGAGTGGCTGGACGGCGAGTTCGAGTACGATCGGATCGCGGCGCGCGGCGACTGGGCCATGCGGGCGCTGGCCGACCACACGCTGGAGATCGAGTTCTTCATCCAGCAGCCTCTCGGCGACGTGGTCATGCCCCGCCAGGAGTGGAGCTACGTGGGCGGGGCCGGCACGCTGCAGACGGTGGAGTTCGCCCGCTACCGCGGGGACCGGGTGGTCTTCGTGGAGAGCAAGTACATCGTGCCCATGCCGGAGCGGGTGGCGCTTCCGCTGCTTGGCGCACCCGACCTCGAGCTCATCCATGGTGCCGGCATGGCCTGGGTGGAGGGGGAGGATCCGGCGTTCCAGCAGGAGGTCGGTACGCGGCTGCAGTTCTTCGGGCTCTACTTCCGGTTCATGATCGATCCGCAGGACACCGCCGACACCGACCTCGACATCGGCCTGAGCTGGCCGTTCGGCGGCCGTTTCCCCTGGCAGGACACGTGAGCACGGTCGTCGGCGCGATCCCGGCGCGGCTCGGCTCGGAACGACTCCCGCGCAAGCCGCTGGTCGACCTGGCCGGGCGGCCGCTCATCGAGTGGGTCTGGCGCCGGGTGTCGTCGTTCGCCGTCCTCGACCGTGTGGTCGTGGCCACCGACAGCGAGGAGGTGGCCGCCGTCTGTCGCCGGATCGGCGCCGCGGCGATCATGACCTCGCCCGCCCACGGCTCAGGCACCGAGCGCATTGCGGAGGTCGCCGCCCGCCCGGACTTCGGCGGCGCGGACGTGGTGGTCAACATCCAGGGGGACGAGCCGTTCATCACCGAGGCGCAGGTGGTGGGGGCGGTGGCGCGCGTGCGCGCGGGGTGGGACGTCGGGACGGTGGCGGCACCGGTCGGCAGCCGGTCCGCCTGGGAGGACCCCTCCGTGGTGAAGGTGGTCCGGAACGAAGCCGGCGGAGCGCTGTACTTCTCCCGGGCCCCGATCCCGCACCCGCGGGGCAGGGAACCGGACGGTTCCGAACTCGCATCCGCCGACTTCCTCCGGCATATTGGGGTGTACGCCTACACTCCCGAAGCGCTGGCGCGCTGGGTCGCGCTGCCGCCGGGTCGTCTCGAGCGCCTCGAGAAGCTGGAGCAGCTTCGGGCGCTGGCCGCCGGTCTGCGGATCGGTGTGGCCGTGGTCGATGCGGCCGAGGGAGGGATCGACACCCCCGAGGACGCCCGGCGAGCCGCGGAGCGGCTGGCAGGATGGAAGGATGGTGACATGAAGGGAGACAGGGTCGAATGAGCGAACAGAATCGTCAACCGACGAAGTACATCTTTGTCACCGGCGGCGTGGTTTCTTCACTCGGGAAGGGAATCGCCGCCGCTTCTCTGGGGCGGCTACTCGTGGAGCATGGGCTCCGGGTGACGATTCAGAAGTTTGATCCATACATCAACGTGGACCCGGGCACCCTCTCCCCGTTCCAGCACGGCGAGGTGTTCGTCACCGACGACGGGGCGGAGACCGACCTCGACCTGGGCCATTACGAGCGGTTCGTGGACGAGAGCCTGTCGCAGGCGAACAACATCACCACGGGGCGCATCTACCGGGACGTGATCACCAAGGAGCGGCGGGGCGACTTCCTGGGAGCCACGGTCCAGGTGATCCCCCATATCACGGACGAGATCAAGCAGGCGATCCGGCGACTCGGGCCGAACCACGACGTGGTCATCACCGAGATCGGGGGCACGGTGGGCGACATGGAGAGCCTGCCGTTCATGGAGGCGATCCGACAGTTCCGCCAGGACGTGGGTCGGGAGCACACGCTGTTCGTGCACCTGACGCTGGTGCCGTACATCTCGGCCGCGGGGGAGCTGAAGACGAAGCCGACGCAGCACTCGGTGCGCGAGCTCATGGAGATCGGGATCCAGCCGGACGTCCTCCTCTGCCGGTCCGAGCGCCCGCTGAGCGACGACATCAAGAGGAAGATCGCGCTCTTCACGAACGTCGATGTGGCCGGCGTGGTGGAGATGCGGGACGTGGACACCATCTACGACGTCCCGATGGAGCTGCACCGGCAGAAGCTGGACGAGCTGGCGATCCGCAGGCTCGGTCTCAACGTGGACCCGCCGGACCTCGCCCCGTGGCAGGGGATGGTGGAGCGGATCCGCCATCCCGGAAACGGGGGCGTCCGCATCGCTGTCGTGGGGAAGTACACCGCGCTGGTGGACGCCTACAAGTCGGTGCAGGAGGCGCTGATCCACGGCGGGATCGCCAACGACGTGGCCGTGGAGATCGACTGGCTCTCGAGCGAGGAGTTCGAGAACGGCGAGTCGCTCGAGACCATGGAGGAGTACGACGGGATCCTCATCCCCGGGGGCTTCGGCGAGCGGGGCATCGAGGGCATGCTCCGGGTCATCCAGTGGGCCCGCACCAACGACCTGCCCTTCTTCGGGATCTGTCTCGGCCTCCAGACCGCGGTGATCGAGTACGCCCGGAACGTGTGCGGGCTCTCCGAGTCGCATTCGGTGGAATTCCTGGACGAGGTGCAGAACCCGGTGATCTGCCTGATGGACTCGCAGCGCCAGGTCACGGACATGGGAGGGACCATGCGGCTGGGCGCCTACCCGTGTCGCCTCCAGGAGGGCACGCACGCCCACGCGGCGTACGGCACCATCGACATCAGCGAGCGACACCGGCACCGGTACGAGGTCAACAACAACTATCGTGAGGTCCTGGCGGAGAACGGGCTGGTCTTCAGCGGCCTCTCGCCGGACGGCAACCTGGTCGAGGTCCTCGAGCTGCCGGACCACCCGTGGTTCGTCGGGTGCCAGTTCCACCCGGAGCTGAAATCGCGGCCGATGCGTCCCCACCCGCTCTTCAACGCGTTCGTTCGAGCCGCCGTGACGCGCCGGAACGGCCGGCCGGGGACGACTCCCCGAGGTCGGGAGGGTGACCGTGCGAGCGCCCAGGAAAGGGCACCGGTGTCGCCGTGAGGCCGCGCGAGCCCCGCCAGGGAGCGCACCAGCTGCTGGCCGCGGACGGCTCCTTTTTCGTGATCGCCGGACCGTGCGTACTGGAGGATGATGCGCTGAACCTGACCGTGGCCGAAGCTCTGGCGCGCCTGTCCGCCGACCTCGACCTGCCGCTCATCTTCAAGGCCTCCTTCGACAAGGCGAACCGCAGCCGGCTCGGTTCGCCCCGGGGACCCGGTCTGGACGAAGGGCTCGAGAAGCTGGCCCGGGTCCGGGCGGAGAGCGGGCTGCCGGTCCTCACGGACATCCACGAGGCCGCCCAGGCGGAGCCCGTGGCCGGCGTCGCCGACGTACTCCAGATCCCCGCGTTCCTCTGCCGACAGACCGACCTCCTCCTCGCCGCCGGCGCCACCGGCCGGCCGGTGAACATCAAGAAGGGGCAGTGGATGGCTCCGGAGGAGATGAAGGGGGCCGTGGAGAAGGTGCGGGAGGGTGGGAGCCGGGTCGTGGCACTGACCGAGCGCGGGACCACCCACGGCTACGGTGACCTGGTGGTGGACATGCGCTCGTTCCTCCGGATGCGGAGCGCGACGGGCGTCCCGGCGATCTTCGACGGCACGCACTCGGTGCAGCGGCCGGGGAAGGGGCCGGGCGTCAGCGGCGGCGACCCCGAGTTCATCCCGCCGCTGGTCCGCGCGGCCGTGGCGGCCGGCGCGGACGGACTCTTCCTCGAGACGCACCCGCGACCGCACGAGGCGCCGTCGGACGCCACGAACATGCTCAGGCTGGAATCGCTCCGGCCGCTGCTCGAGCAGGTGCTGGCGATCCGCGCCGCCCTGGGCCCGGGCCGGGCGGGCGCGGAGGAGGCCGCCGCGGCCGCTCCGGAAGCGGCCCCTCCCGGAGCGGCTCCGGCGGGGAGGCGCCCATGAGTGGCGTGCCCATGAGTGGCGCGCTCATGCCGAGGGATCGCGTCCGTCGCGTACGGGTGGTGATGTTCGACGTGGATGGCGTCCTGACCGATAACGGCGTCTTCATCGGGGCCACGGAGGGCGGCGAGCGGATCGAGTTGAAGCGCTTCAACATCATGGACGGGCTGGGGCTGAAGATGCTCCAGTGGGCCGGGTTGCACGTGGTGCTGGTGAGCGGCCGGGAGTCGGCCGCCACCACGCTCCGTGCCGACGAGCTGGACGTTCCCGTGCGACAGGTGGCCGCGGGCTACAAGGTCCCGCTCGTGGAGGAGGTGCTGCGGGAGGCGGGCGCCGGGTGGGACGAGCTGGCGGTGGTCGCGGACGATCTGGCGGACCTGCCGCTGATGCTCCGGGCCGGGTTGCCGGTGGCCGTGGCCAACGCGGCGCGGGAAGTCCTGGCCGCGGCCCGGTGGGTGACCGCCACGCCCGGGGGCGAGGGAGCGGCCCGGGAGTTCGCCGAAGCGTTTCTGACGGCCCGTGGCGAGTGGGCGGCGCTGGTCGAGGCGTACCGCCGGTCGCGCGAGGAGGGCGGCGACGTGCGCGAGTATCTGGAAGCGACATGAGCGGGGTTGGATGGGGGCGAGCGGGGTGATACAGGATACGGCGGCGAAAGCGGCAGCGGTGACGCGGGACGCCGAGCTGACCGATCGTGCCCGGCAGGTGATCCGGGCCGAGGCGGCGGCGGTGGCGGCGCTCGAGGCGCGGGTCGACGCCGCGTTCCTCGAGGCCGTGCGGATCGTGGCGGAGGCGGCCGGGCGCGTGGTGGTGAGCGGGGTGGGGAAGAGCGGCATCATCGGTCGGAAGATCGCGGCCACGCTCACCTCCACCGGCACCCCGGCCATGTTCCTTCATCCGGTCGAAGGGCTGCACGGGGACCTGGGGATCGTGGGACGCGACGACGTCGCCATCCTGATCTCGAAGAGTGGTGAGACCTCGGAGCTTGCCGGGCTGGTGGAATTCCTGACCCGTTCCGGTGTATCCATCATTGGCATGACCGGTCGGCTCGACTCGGCACTGGCCCGGGCCGCCGCCGTGGTGCTGGACTGCACGGTGGAGGAGGAGGCGTGTCCGATGGACCTGGCGCCCACCACCTCCACCACCGTCACCCTGGCCATGGGAGATGCCCTGGCCGTGGCGCTCCTGCTCCGGAAAGGGTTCGGGGCGGAGGACTTCGCCCGGCTGCATCCGGGGGGCGCCCTGGGTCGCAAGCTCACGCTGCGGGTCCGGGACGTCATGCTGACGGATCCGGAGGAGGTGCCCCGGATCGGGCCCCTGGAGGACATGCGGCGGTGCGTGGTGCTGCTCGCGGAGAAGCGCGGCACGGTGCCGGTGGTCGACCAGGACGGTCGCGTGATGGGCGTTGTCACTGCCGGCGACCTGACCCGACTGATGGAGCGGGTCGACGACGTGTTCGGGGTCCCGGTGGCCGAGGTGATGACCCGGGATCCGAAGGTGGCGGAGCCGGACGCGCTGGCCAGCGCCGCGGTGTACCAGATGGAGACCCACGGGATCATGGCGCTCCCGGTGGTCGAGGATGGGCGCCTGGTCGGGATCGTCCACCTGCACGACCTGATGCGCGCGGGCGCGGTGTAGCGCCGGTGCGGTGTGGCGCGGGCGCGAGGACGGACGAAGGACGAAGACTATGAAACGGCATGGACAGGTAGCGAACCCGTTCCGGATCGGGGTGGCGGCGCTGGTCGCCATCCTCGGGGCGGGGTGCGCGGGCGAGGCCGACCCGGTTGCGGAGGGGTTCCGTGACCTGCCGGCGGACCACGTGGTATGGGACCTGGATACGGACATCAAGGACCTGGGCGCGCTGCGGGCCCGGATCCACGCCGACACGGCCTACATCTGGGAGGACTCGGCCAAGACGCTCATGATGCCCGTGGAGGTCAAGCTCTACGACGAGAACGGGCAGCAGACGGCCAACCTCACGGCGGACGAGGGCGAGCTCGACTCGAACACCAACAAGATGGTGGCGCGGGGGAACGTGGTGCTCGTGACCGTCGACGGGGATCGGCGGATCCTGACCGAGGAGCTCCACTACGACCCGCGGATCGGGCGGATCTGGAGCGAGGTCCACACCGTCATGATCGAGGGCGAGACGCGGATCGAGGGCACCGGCTTCCGGGCCAACGAGGACATGACCGACATCGAGGTCTACGGGAGCACCGGCGAGAACATCGAGATCGAGTTCTGAGGATGCGGCGGTTCGTGCTCGGCGCGCTCGGCGTGATCCTCACCCTGAGCGCCGTTCCCACCGACCTCGAGGCCCAGGGCCGCCGCTGCCGCCAGGTGCTGCAGGCCGACGCCCGGCGCCTGACCATCCGGGGACAGGAAGTCTTCTACTTCCGCGATCCCGTGCGCGTCGTCTGCGAGGGTGGCGTCCTCCTCGAGGCCGACAGCGCCGTCATGAACCGGGGGGCGGGCACCGTGGAGCTGGTGGGCGACGTGCTCTACCAGGACAGCACCCGCAGCCTGCGCTCCGAGTGGGCCAACTACCTCGGCCGCCTCGACCAGCTCCTGGCCAGAGACGAGGTGGTGCTCGAGGACCATGAGAGCGGGGCCGTGATCCAGGGGGATGATCTCAATTACCTCCGGCAGAGCGAGAGCCGCCCCGTGGCCCGGATGATCGTCACCGGCGACCGGCCGTACGCCACCATCCCGCCGGACACACCCACCCGGCACACGGCCGCTCCGGACACGCCTGCTCCGGACACGGCTGCTCCGGACACGGCTGCTCCGGACACGGCTGCTCCGGACACGGCCGGTGAGCCGACGGAGGTGTGGGCGGATCGCATGGAGCTGGAGGGGGAGGACCTCTTCACCGCGCTGGGGGATGTGGAGATCCAGCGGGGAGAGATCACGGGCGCGGGTGACGCCGCCCGCTTCCGGCAGGCCGAGCAGCGGATGACGCTCACCGGCGCCGCGCACGTCCGGGACGAGATGTACCGGTTGGACGGGGAGCGGATCGACGCGTTCATGGAGGGTGGCGGGCTGCGGGAAGTTCAGTCCAGGGGGGCGGCGCGGGTCACGTCCGACGACCTGAGCGTGCGGTCCCAGCAGATCCGGATCGGGTTCACCGAAGGGCGACTCGAGCGGCTGGAGGCGTGGAACCCGGACACGACGGCCACGCGCCGCGCCCGAGCCGACGCGCGCGACTTCCGCCTCCGTGCGGACTCCATCGACGCGCGCGCGGACTCGCTGGGGATCCGGGAGCTGCGAGCGGTGGGCCGGGCCTACGGCGAGCGGGACCTGGTCCAGCCGGCCGATACGGTGGCGCGGGCGCCGCTGCCCGCTGCGGCGGCCCGGGACTGGATCCAGGGTGACACCATCCTCGGCTACTTCGCGCACCTGCCGCCGGAACCCGAGACCGTGGAAACGTCCGACAGCGTACCGGCTCTCGAGGCGCGGGCGCTGCCGCCGCCGATCGAGGACGAGGAGACCGGGGAGGCGGCCCGGGAGCAGGAGGCGGACTCGACTCGAACCGTGCTGGAGCGGATCGTCGTGCTGGGAGGCGAGGGGTCGGCGCTTTCGCTGTACCGCATGGCGCAGGACCAGGACCCCGGGCGGCTGTCCATCAACTTCATGAAGGCGAAACGGATAATACTGTACATGGAGCGGGGAGAAGTGGCGCGGGTGGAAGCGGAAGGGCCGATCGAGGGACTTTACCTGGAGCCGTCCGGGAGGCGCTCGACCGAGCCGCCGGACAGCGCCGTAAGCGCGCCGAACCCCGAGGGGAGGAGCGGACCATGATGCCGAGCCGATTGCAGGAGTTCCTGGACGGCGTGGGTCCGCGGGACGCGTCGGTGGCGCGGGCGCTGCTCGAGCTCGTCCGCCTCGCGGACCAAGACGGCTCCCTGGACCGGAGCGAGTGGATCATGGCGGTCCGCTCCGCCCACGCCCGGATGAGTCGGGACGGCTCCATCATGGGCGCTTCGCACGACGACGAGGTCGAGGCGTCCCAGCAGCTGGGCCGCTACCTGCGCGATCACGTCCTCTCGCGGGCCGCACAGGCGGATCTCGTAATTCCGGAGCCGTCGCTGGAGGACTGGCAAACGGTGCGGTTGGATCCCGACGTGTGGGCGCGCATCGCGCCGCGGCGCCAGGCCGTACTGGACCAGTTGGAAGAGTTGGTACGGAACTTGTTGCGTGAGGGGGGCCGGAGGCCGGTCGCAGCCCCTGGCCGTCTGCCGGAACGCACCACCGGCAGTACCCTCCGATCCGAGGGCCTGGTCAAGATCTACCGGAAGCGGAAGGTCGTGAACGAGGTCAGCATCCAGGTCTCCCAGGGCGAGATCGTGGGGCTGCTCGGGCCGAACGGGGCGGGGAAGACCACTACCTTCTACATGGTGGTGGGACTGATCCGGCCGGACCGCGGTCGCGTCTTCCTGGACGACCGGGAGCTGACGGAAACGCCTATGTACCGGCGCGCGCGGATCGGCGTCGGCTACCTGGCTCAGGAGCCATCGATCTTCAGGAAGCTGAGCGTGGAGGAGAACATCCTGGCGATCCTCGAGACGATGGACCTGTCGAAGGCGGAGCGGAAGGTGCGGTTGGAGCAGCTACTCGACGAGCTGGGGCTCAAGCCGCTCCGGAAGGCGAAGGCGTACTCCCTGTCGGGCGGGGAGCGCCGGCGTCTCGAGATCACGCGAGCTCTGGTGAGCGAGCCGAAGTTCATGCTGCTGGATGAGCCGTTCGCGGGGGTCGACCCGATCGCCGTTCACGACATCCAGCAGATCGTGGCCGAGTTGAGGCATCGCGGGATCGGTGTGATCATCAGTGATCACAACGTCGAGCAAACGTTGGAGATCGTCGATCGTGCCTATATCATGTACGATGGGCGAGTTAGAGTTTCCGGAACGGTGGCGGAGCTGGTCTGGAACGACGACGTGGCCGAGATCTATTTCGGCCCCACGTTGACGGAGAGAATGCGGGAGCGATACCCGAAGCCGGAGACTGTATGAGCATCAAGACGGGGCTCTACCAGGGCACCCAGATGAAGCAGGAGATGAAGATCAATCCTCGCCTGTACCAGGCGATGGACCTCCTGTATATGCCTCTGATGGACCTGCAGCAGCATATCAAGCAGGAGATGCTGAACAACCCGTTCCTCGACGTCGAGGAGCCGCTGGTCGACGAGGAGGATCTGGTAGCGGAGGACGAGAAGGAGGCGAACGACGAGATCGACTGGGAGGAGATCCTCCTGGACGGCTTCGATGCCGGCGGCCGCAGGCAGGAGTACGAGGAGAAGGAGTACTACGAGCCGGTGCGCGTGGAGAGCCGTGACCTGGCCGACCACCTGCTGGACCAGCTCAAGCTGCTCCGCCTCTCGCCCCGCGAGGTGCTGCTGGGCGAGGAGATCATCGGCAACATCGACGACGAGGGCTTCCTCGCCTGCTCCCTCGAAGAAGTGGTCGAGGGTCTCAACCACTGGCTCGAGAACCACGGCGAGGACTGGGCCAGGGAAGGGGACTCGCTGGAGCCGTTCACGGTGGAGGAAGCCGAGAGCCTGCTGGAGATGATCCAGCGCTTCGACCCGGCCGGCATCGGGGCCCGTGACCTGCGCGAGTGCATCCTGCTCCAGCTGCGCGACCAGGAGCTCGAGGACACGCTCACCTTCACCATCGTGGACGAGTACTTCGACGAGCTGGTGAACCACCGCTGGAGCGAGATCTCCAAGGACCTCTCCATCTCCGCCAGGGAGGTCCAGTCGGCGGCGGACGACATCGCGAAGCTGGATCCGAAGCCGGGGCTCAAGCACGCCGCCCCGTCCGACAACTACATCACCCCCGACCTCATCGTCGACAAGATCGACGGCGAGTACCACGTGTTCCTGAACGACACGAGCATGCCGCGGCTCAAGCTGTCGCGGGCGTACCGGGAGATCGCGCGGGACAAGAGCAAGTTCAAGGGGGAGAACAAGGAGTTCATCAGCAACAAGCTGAACAGCGCCAACTGGATGATCCAGGCCATCGAGCAGCGTCGACAGACCATGCTCAAGGTCATGAACTTCATCGTCGATCGGCAGCGGGAGTACTTCGATCGGGGCGTGCAGTACCTCAAGCCGCTCACGCTCCGGGAAGTGGCCGAGGTCATCGACATGCACGAATCCACCGTCTCGCGCGTGACCAACGAGAAGTTCGTCCAGACCCCGCGCGGCGTGCTGCCCCTCAAGTTCTTCTTCTCCAGCGGGCTGTCCACCGACAGCGGCGAGGACGTGAGCGCCCGGGGGATCAAGGCCAAGATCGAGCAGCTGGTCGAGAATGAGGACGCCAAGAAGCCTCTCACCGACCAGGCGATCGTGAACATCCTCAAGGAAGAGGGGATCCAGATCGCCCGCCGCACGGTGGCCAAGTACCGGGACCAGCTCGGAATCCTCTCCGCCCGCATGCGCAAGCGCGTGTAGCGCGGGCAGACTGGCGGCCACCCGCCCGCCCTCGCATACTCCAACCCCATGAGCGAGGCGATCCGGACGCAGGTCGACGAGCGGGCGGTGGCAAGGCACGAGGTGCGCAGCCGCTTCGCCGTCATCGTGCCCGCGTACAACGAAGTCGACAACGTCCCGGCCCTGGTCCGCGAGCTGCGGGCCACCTGGGAGGCCCACGATCTCGCCGGAGAGGTGATCCTCGTGGACGACGGCTCCACCGACGGGACCGCCGCCCGGGCGATGGAGGCGGCGGCGGGATGGGACGGCCTGCGTGTGGTCCGGCACCGGCGGAATTTCGGGAAGACGGAGGCCATGGTCACCGGCACGGCGGCCACCGACGCGGACTGGATCGTGCTGTTCGACGCCGACCTCCAGCACGATACGGAAGAGATCCCCCGCTTCCTGGACAAGCTGGCGGAGGGCTGGGACATCGTCACCGGTCGCAAGATCGGCGAGTACGAGAAACGTGCGGTCTCCAGCACGTACAACCGCGTCAGCCGCGCCCTCTTCAAGGTGCCCGTTTCCGACCTCAACTCCATGAAGGGCTTCCGCCGCCAGGTCCTAAACGAGGTCCCCCTCCGCCACGACTGGCACCGCTTCTTCGTGGTCCTGGCCTACGACCGCGGTTTCACCGTCACGGAGATCGACATCGCCCTCCACCCACGCCGCCACGGCGTGGCCAAGTACGCCGGACGCAGCCGCATCCTCGTGGGCGTCCTGGACCTCCTCTCCGTCGCCTTCTTCCTGTTCTTCTCCCGAAAACCCATGATGTTCTTCGGGCTGAGCGGGCTGGTCATGGCCACACTCGGAATCCTCGTCGGGATCGTGACCGTCATTCTGCGCGTCACCCAGGTCATGCCACCGTTCGGCTTCCGACCGCTCCTCTACCTCGTCATCCTGCTCGAGACCCTCGGATTCCTCCTCTTCGGATTCGGGCTCGTCGCCGAGATGATCGCCAGTCAGCATGCCGAGATCGAGGCGGTGCGACGCCGGCTCGAGCACGCTCGCGGCGCGGGCGACCGGCCGCCGCCGGTCCCCTGACGTCCGGCCGCGGCGGGGCGCGGTGGTTTCTACGTCAGCGCGTCCTAAAACCGTGGTGTACGGATACATGTACACGTTGACCTCATGTGATTTCGATGACTGAGTCCGGGGAGCGAGCGGGCGCGGAACGGGTGGAGTTCGGCGTCGTGAACTACAACGGCGGCGACGCGGTGCTGGGGTGCGTGCGTTCGATCCTGGAGCAGGCGGGTCCTCCTTGCCGGGTCTGGTTGTTCGACAACGGGTCGTCGGACGGGTCGGTGGAGGCTGTGGAGGGGGCGTTCGCGGGTGATGGGGTACGGGTGATCCGGTCTGACCGGAACCTGGGGTACGCGGGGGCTCTGAACCGGCTGCTGGAGCGGATGGATGCGCCGGTGGTGGTGTTGAGCAACATGGACGTGGAGTTCGACGCCGGCTTCGCGGAAGCGGTGGCGGCTGCGCTGGCGGCGGACCCCCGGGCGGCGGCGGCCGCGTCGCTGGTTCTGGAG
>JBKGZE010000003.1:0-19932 GCA_046545735.1 Gemmatimonadota bacterium
TCCACGACCTGGCCGCCAAGATCTTCGGGCGCGAGGCGGCGTGGGGCGTCGAGCTGCCGTCGGAGCCGGGGCTGACGGTCACCGAGATCGTCTCGGCGGCGCGCGAGGGGACGGTGCGGGCGCTCTACATCATGGGGGAGAACCCCGTGGTCTCGGACCCGGACGTGACGCACGTGGAGGAGGCGCTGCGCGCGCTCGACTTCCTGGTGGTGCAGGACCTGTTCCTGACGGAGACCGCGCGGCTGGCGGACGTGGTGTTGCCGGCCACGTCCTACGCCGAGCGGGACGGCACTTACACCAACACCGAGCGGCTGGTGCAGCTCACGGAGCCCGTGATCCGGCCGCTGCCCGGTACGCGCCGGGACTGGGAGATCCTGTGCGACGTGTCCGGGCGCATGGGCTACGAGATGCGCTACGCCGACACCGAGGCGGTGTCCGACGAGATCCGGTCGCTCACGCCGTCGTACGCGGGGATCTCATACGACCGTCTGCGGGCCGGGGAGCACCTGCACTGGCCCTGCCCGGACGAGAGCCACCCCGGCACGCCCATCCTGCATGTCGGGCAGTTCGCGCGGGGGAAGGGCGCGTTCCACCCGGTGGAGTATCTGCCTCCGGCCGAGACCCCGGACGACGACTACCCGCTGACGCTGACCACCGGGCGCGTCCTGGCCCACTTCCACTCCATCAGCATGACCGGCCGGTCGGAAGGGCTGCTGGGGCTGGAGCCCGAGTGCTTCGTGGAGCTCAGCGAAGCGGACGCCACGCGGCTGGAGGTCGAGGACAGCGAGTACGTCCGGGTCCGGACCCGGCGCGGCGCGGTCCGGGCGCGAGCGCGGGTCGGCTCCAGGGTGCCCGACGGCACCATCTTCATGCCGTTCCACTACGGGGACCAGCCGGCCAACCGCCTGACCAATCCGGCTGTCGACCCCACCGCCAAGATCCCCGAATACAAGGTCTGCGGGGCGCGCGTCGAGAAGATCCGCCGGCGCTCCGAGGCGGTGCCGGTGTAGCCCGGCACGGTTCTTCCCCGGGACCGGGGGACGGGGAATCCCAACACCCGTTCGGCCGCTGATCGAGGTCGAGCTCAGCGGCGGGTTCCGCCTCCGGGCGTCGCAGTGGCGGCGCCCGGTCGAGGCCCCACGTCCATCTGCGCACATACGCCATGCCGAAACGTACGGAATCCGGTCTCCCCGTGCTCCGGATGCGACCGGTCCCGAAGGGCCGGCCGTTCGACACGGAAGCCCTGGACGAGGTCCGGGCGCTGCTGGGCGACGCGCCGCGGCGGCGCGACCTGCTCCTCGAGCACCTGCACGTGCTCCAGGACGCGTTCAACCACCTCTCGGACCGGCACCTCCTGGCGCTGGCCCACGAGATGGGCCTGAGCGCAGCGGAAGTCTACGAGGTGGCCACCTTCTACGCCCATTTCGACGTGGTGAAGGACGGGGCCGGCGCGCCGCCCGCGCTGACCATCCGGGTGTGCGACTCCATCGCTTGCGAGATGGCGGGCGCGAAGGAGTTGATCGAGGCGCTGCGCGGCCGGCTGGGGTCCGAGGTCCGGGTGATCCCCGCGCCGTGTATCGGCCGGTGCGACGAGGCGCCCGCCGCGTTCGCGGGTGACCGCGAAGTCGGCCATGCCACGGTCGAGGCCATCGAGGGCGTCGTCCTCGAGGAGGGCCGTCCGCCCCCCTGCCCGGAGCATCGGGAGTACGCGGCGTACCGGGAGGCGGGCGGCTACCGGCTGCTGCGCTCCATGGCCACGGGCGAGCTGGCGGTGGACACGGTGATCGACGCCATCCGCGACGCCGGGCTGAAGGGGATGGGCGGCGCCGGCTTCCCGGCGGCGAGGAAGTGGAGCATCGTGCGCGACGAGCCGGCGCCGCGGATCATGGTGGTGAACACCGACGAGGGGGAGCCGGGAACGTTCAAGGACCGCTGGCTCCTGCAGACCGATCCCCATCGTATGCTGGAGGGGACGCTGATCGCTGCACGGGCGGTGGGAACGGAGGCGGTGTACATCTACGTGCGGGACGAGTACCCCGGGTGTCGGGAGGTGCTGGCCCGGGCGATCGACGACCTGGAGAGCGACCCCCCGTGCGACCTCCCGCAGATCCACCTCCGTCGCGGCGCTGGCGCCTACATATGCGGCGAGGAGACGGCGCTGATCGAGTCGCTGGAGGGCAAGCGGGGGGAGCCGCGGCTGCGTCCCCCCTTCCCCGCCCAGAGCGGGGTGTTCGGGAGACCGACGCTGGTGCACAACGTGGAAACCCTCCACTGGGTCACCGAGATCCTCGAGCACGGCGCCGAGTGGTACACCGGCGCCGGCCGCGAGGGGCACCCCGGCCAGCGTTACTTCTCCGTGAGCGGACGGGTCAAGGAGCCGGGCGTCTACCTGGCCCCCAACGGCGTCACCGTACGGGAGCTCATCGACGACTACGCCGGCGGCATGCTCGACAGCCACGAGTTCTACGGGTACTTCCCGGGCGGCGCGTCGGGCGGGATCCTCCCCGCCTCCCGCGGCGACATCCCGCTCGATTTCGGCGGCGAGCTGGGCGAGTACGGCTGCTTCGTGGGCTCCGGCGCCGTCATCGTCCTCTCGGACCGGGACAGCGCGAGGGCCATGGCGCTCAACGCCATGCGCTTCTTCGCCCACGAGTCGTGCGGCAAGTGCACGCCGTGCCGGGTCGGCACCTCGAAGTCGGTGGCGCTGATGGAGCGCACCGAGTGGGACCGGCCACTCCTCGAGGAGCTGGGGGAGGCCATGGCGGACGCCTCGATCTGCGGCCTGGGCCAGGCCGCGCCCAACGTGGTCCGAGGCGCGTTCGAGCACTTCCCGCAGGAGTTCGAGTGATGGCTGAGCAGAAGACGATCCGGTTCACCCTGGACGGCCGCGAGGTCGAGGCGCTCCCCGGCGAGAGCATCCTGCAGGCGGCAGAGCGCCACGGTACCGGAATCCCGCACCTCTGCTACACCGAGGGGATGCGCGTGGACGGCAACTGCCGGGCGTGCGTAGTGGAGATCGAGGGCGAGCGGGTGCTGGCGCCGTCGTGCTACCGGGAGCCGACGGAAGGGATGGTCGTGCACACGGCGAACGAGCGGGCCCGGTCGTCGCAAGAGATGGTGCTCGAGCTGCTGCTCAGCGACGTGGCGGACGAGCGCTATCGCGAGGACTCCGAGCTCCACCTCTGGGCCGCCGAGCTCGACGTCGCGAACGGGCGGTTCCCCGAGCGCGCGCAGCCGGCGCCCGATGTCTCCCATGCCGGGATCACCGTCCGGCTGGACGCGTGCATCCAGTGCACCCGGTGCGTCCGGGCGTGCCGGGAGGTGCAGGTCAACGATGTCATCGGCTACGCCCACCGGGCCGCCGACGCGAAGATCGTCTTCGACTTCGACGACCCGATGGGCCACAGCACCTGCGTCGCCTGCGGCGAGTGCGTCCAGGCCTGCCCCACCGGCGCGATCATGCCGAAGAGCATCGATGACGCCGGGGCGACGCTCTTCCCCGTCGCCGATCTCTACGCGCCAGCTGAGACCACACGCGAGCGCGGGGACGGGGCCGGAGCCGCGGAGCCGGCGGCCGCCCCGGGACGCGGCGAAGCCCGCGAAGCGGAGGTGGAGCCGGGGGAGCTCGAACCTCCAACGTCGAACCTCGATGTTCGCTCCGTCGCCTCCCTCTGCCCCTACTGCGGCGTCGGCTGCCAGGTGACATACCACGCCAAGGGCGACCGGATCACCCACGTCACCGGGCGCGAAGGCCCGGCGAACCTGGGGCGGCTGTGCGTGAAGGGGCGGTTCGGCTACGACTACGTCCAGAACCGGCAGCGGCTGACCCGGCCGCTGATCCGGCGCGAGGGGGTCCCGAAGCGGGCAGACACGCTGATCGATCCGCTGCGCTGGCAGGAGACCTTCCGGGAAGCGAGCTGGGAGGAGGCGCTGGCGACGGCGGCCGGCGGGCTGCGCCGGGTCCGCGACGAGCACGGCGGGGCCGCCCTGGCGGGGTTCGGCTCGGCCAAGGGGAGCAACGAGGAGGCCTACCTCTTCCAGAAGCTGGTCCGGACCGGGTTCGGGACCAACAACGTGGACCACTGCACGCGCCTCTGTCACGCGTCGAGCGTGGCCGCGCTGCTCGAGATGATCGGCTCGGGCGCCGTGTCGAACCCGTTCCGCGACGTCGAGTACGCGGACGTGTTCATCGTCATCGGCGCGAACCCGACGGTGAACCACCCGGTGGCGGCCACGTTCATGAAGAACGCCATCGAGCGCGGCGCCCGGCTGATCCACATCGACCCCCGGGCGACGGAGCTCTCGCGCTTCGCGACCCACGCGTTCCACTTCAGCCCGGGCACCGACGTGGCGCTCCTCAACGCCATGCTCCACACGATCGTCACCGAGGACCTGGTCGATCACGCGTTCATCGACACCCGCACCGACGGCTGGGAGGCGCTGCGGAGGTCGATGACCGCGTACTCGCCCGAGGCGATGGAGCCGATCTGCGGGATCCCCGCCGACGAGATCCGGGCCGCCGCCCGCCTCTACGCCACCGCCGATGCCGCCATGATCTTCTGGGGGATGGGCGTGTCCCAGCACACCCACGGCACGGACAACTCCCGCTGCCTGATCAACCTGGCCCTCGCTACGGGGCAGATCGGCCGCCGCGGTGCGGGGCTGCACCCGCTGCGGGGGCAGAACAACGTGCAGGGCGCCTCGGACATGGGGCTCATTCCCAACGTCTACCCCGACTACCAGAGCGTCGAGGACCCGGGGGCCCGGGCGTTCTTCGAAGAGTTCTGGGCCGCCGACCTCGACCCGACGGCGGGGCTCACCGTGGTCGAGATCATGGACGCAGCCCGCGCACGGGACGTCCGCGGCATGTACATCATGGGCGAGAACCCCGCCATGTCCGACCCGGACCTCCACCACGCCCGCCAGGGCCTCGCCTCCCTCGACTGGCTGGTGGTCCAGGAGATCTTCCTAACCGAGACCGCCGGCTTCGCCGACGTCATCCTCCCGGCCTCCGCCCTCATGGAGAAGGATGGCACGTTCACCAACTCCGACCGCCGGGTCCAGCGCGGCCGGAAGGTGCTCGACCTGCCGGGTGAGGCCCGCCAGGACCTCTGGATCATCCAGGAGCTCGCCCGCCGGATCGGCCTGGACTGGCGCTACCACGGCCCCGCCGACGTATTCGCGGAGATCCGCCGGTGCACGCCCAGCATGGCGGGGATCACGTGGGCGCGGCTCGAGCGCGAGGACGCCGTCACCTGGCCGTGCCCGGAAGAGGGCCACCCCGGGACCGAGGTGCTCTTCGATGACCGGTTCCCGACGGAGAACGGGCTCGGCCATCTGAAGGTCGTGGACTTGACCGACGCCGCCGAGATCCCGGACGACGAGTACCCGAACGTCCTCATCACCGGGCGGCTCCTCGAGCACTGGCACACCGGCGCCATGACCCGCCGGGCCGAGGTCCTGGACGCCATCGAGCCTGTGCCCATGGTCTCCATGAACCCGAGGGAGATGGCGGAGCGCGGGATCGCGCACGGCGACACGGTGACCCTCGCGACTCGACGCGGGACCGTCGCGGCCGTCGCGCGGCTCGACTCACAGATCCCCGCCGGCGCCGTGTTCATCCCCTTCTGCTACGTCGAGGCGCCCGCCAACCTCATGACCAATCCGGAGCTCGACCCGGACGGGAAGATCCCCGAATTCAAGTACTGCGCGGTCCGCGTCACCGCCGGAGGCGACGTGCAGTCCGCCGGCTTCGCGGCGACCAGCCTGGACGGCGACGATACCAGGGGCCCGGCGGAAGCGGAGCCCTTCGAGTAGGGCGGGCGCACCGGTTGTCAGAAGCGCCGCCGTGCGCGGGGCTACCTCCCGCGCACGGGCTCCAGCCGAGGCTTCAACCACGCCGTCGCGTCCGCCAGCTCCTCGGGCACGATGCCGTGGCCGATGGGGTAGTCGCGCACCTCGAGGCTGGCCCCCGCGACCGCCAGCGCGCGCCGACCCCCGATGGCCAGCTCGTGCGGCACGGCGGGGTCCAGGGTGCCATGGCCCCACCAGAAACGGGTGCGCCGCAGTGTTTCCGCGCTCGGCACCACGTCCGGATGGTCCGGCAGGAACCCGCTGAAGACCACCACCGCCGTTGCCGCCCCGGGATTCCGCAGCGCCCAGCCCAGGCTCATGGTCCCACCCTGGGAAAAGCCGCCCAGCGCCACGGGGCCCGGCTCCCGACCCAGCAGGCCGGGGAGCCCGGCCATCAGCGCGTCCAGCGCCGCCTGCGACGCCCGGAAGCTCTCCGGCTCTGGACGATCGCCACCCTCGTAGCGGTACCACGCCCACCCGGGGCCGTAGCCCCACGGCGCCCCCGGGTGCGGCGCACGGGGCAGCACCAGCGCCGCGTCGGCCGGGAGCCCCGGGCGGAGCGGCACGAGGTCGTCGGCATCCGTGCCCCGGCCGTGCAGCAGCACGATGACCGGCGTGCCATCGCCCGCGCCGGCAGGCTCGAAGACGTTCGTTTCCAGCATCCGATCCCCTCCCCTCACAACGCCGTGAGCGCCGGCTCGATCTCCGACCGGCGCGGCTCCAACCACGGCGGCAGCATGAGCCCGCTACCCAGTGATTCCGCCGGCTCGTCCACGAGGAAGCCCGGCCCGTCCGTGGCGACCTCCAGCAGGAGCCCGTCCGGCGCCCGGAAATAGATGCTGCGGAAGTATTGCCGGTCCTGAACCGGCGTCACAGCGAGCCCCAGCCCCAGGAGGTGGTCGCGCCACGCCGCCTGCTCCTCCTCGTCGTCCGCCCGGAAGGCGACGTGATGCGTCTGACCCACACCACCGCGCGCAGTGTAGGTCGAGCCCGGCCAGCCGAAGAGCGTCCACGAGCTGTGAGGCGCCACGTCGTCGCCGTCACGGGCACCCCAGAAATAATGGTGCGTGCGGCCGTCGTCCCGGTTCACCGTCCGCTTGATCACCTCCAGCCCCAGCACCGCCGGGTACCAGTCCAGCGCCAGATCCAGGTCGTCCGTGATCCCGCTGACATGGTGGATCCCCTCGAGTCGCATGTCCGACGTCACCTCCGGAACCGGCTCCGGCCACGTCAGCGCCGCGATCGACGCCTCGTCACGGTGACCACGCAGCAGCCGCTCCGGAGGGATCCGCAGCTCCCGACCCAGCTCCTCCGGCGACTCGTCGATCAGGTAGCCGGGTCCGCGCGTGGCGATCTCCACGATCTGTCCATCCGGATCCGCGAAGTAGATGCTCGTGAAGTACCCCCGGTCATACGGGCCCGTCACCCCCACCCCCGCATCCGTCAGACGACGCTTCCACTTCAGCTGCGCATCCTCCGTCGCAACCCCCAGCGCCACGTGGTGAACGCCACCCACGCCCCAGCGGCCCTTCGGCGCCCGCGGCCACTCGAAGATCGTCAGCAGCGTACCCGGCCGCCCCGCACCATCCCCGAAATACAGGTGGTACGACTCGGGATCGTCGAAATTCACCGTCTTCTTCACCAGCCCCAGCCCCAGCAGCTCATAGTAGAACCGCGCCGCCCGCCGCGCGTCCGCCGCCACCATGGTGATGTGGTGAAACCCCTTCGTCCTCAGCTCGGTCATGGTGCCCTCCTCCGCAAGTATCTCACTACCGAGATAATACCCGGGCGAGGGGCAGGGTTCCGTATGCTCTGCGTACGGTGCACCCATCATTCATTTTGGCCGATCTGGAAATGGAGCGGCCACCGATATCCGGGAGCCGGTCCGGTCTGGACGGCCCTGCTCTCGCGCACTGTGCATTGTGTCCGTTCCCTCACGCGCTGTGTAGTCGAGGCCGTTGGTCTCCTGCAATCCCGTCATGACCGCAGCCCGCTCGGGCCGCCTGTTCTGACGCGGCCATACGTGAACGAGTCATAACTGGCCGAGGGTGCACCGTTCGCGGGCGTTCGCGGGCGCGGTTCGCGGGGGCGGCGTTTCAGCTACGGCTACCCCCCTCCTCGCCGTGGCTCTCGCCATGGTCGTCCCCGTGGAGCGCTTCTCCGGCGGGGGTCACCAGGTACCATCCGCCGCCGAACCCGTGCACGTCCTGACCCGCGGTGTCGCCGGATCCCTGGTCCTGGGCATAGTAGTAGAGGGGGTGTCCCGCGTAGGTGACCTGCCGTCCGGCGCCCTGCCGTTCGGCGCTCTGGCGGTCGAGGGTGCCGATGAGGCCGGCGCGCACGCCGGATCCGGCGGCCGGCTCGGCCTCGCCGGCGACGAGCGGGGGCCAGGCCTCGGCGCACGCGTCGTAGCAGGTGCTGGCCCCGGCGGAATCGGCGGTGAAGAGGTAGAGGGCGCGGCCCTCGCCGTCGGTGAGGTACGTGCCCGTTCCGGGGAGGCTATCCGTCTCGAGCCGGACCTGTTCCGCGGCGGCGACGGGCGTGGCCCCGGACGTTTCGCTCCCGAGGGCTTCCTCGGTCTGCTCGTCGGCCTGCCGACCCGGTTCGCCGGCGTCGCAGGCGGTGATGGGGATGGCGGCCAGAATGGCGAAGGTGAGGAACCGTTTCACGGGTCTGCCTCCTGTGTGTGCTGGCGGGCCTGCTCCGGAGCGCCGCTGGTTGTGCGCTCCGGGCCTCTGCGAGCGCCGCGGTTCAGATCAATCACGGCCGGTCACGTCGCGGAACTCGACGGGCACGCCGGGCGGGATCCGCTGCCCGAGGAAGGCGGCGTCCCAGTTGGTGAGTCGTACGCATCCGTGGGACGTGGCGTAGCCGATGGTCTCGGGGGCCTTGGTTCCGTGGATGCCGTAGTGGGGTTTCGACAACTGCATCCAGACGACGCCCACGGCGTTGTTCGGCCCTTCCGGCAGGACCGCGTCCTCTTTGCTCGGGTCGACGCCGGATAGGAGCTCGGGCTGGTAGTGCCAGGTCGGGTCGAAGGTGATGGACTCGACGCTGAAGTCGCCCTCGGGCGAGGGCGCGTAGTCGGCGCCGAGGGTCGAGGGGGAGTGGAAGAGGATCTGGCCGGCGTCGTCGAGGGCGTGCAGGTAATTCCCGCCGTCCGAGATGACGATCCGGTCGACGCGGTCGCCGCCGGTGTACTTGCCTTCAGGGAGCTCGTCGATGTGGAACGGCTCGACGGCCGGCACGTCGAGCGGGTCCCCTGCGGATACGGTGTTCAGGTCCACGTCGGGGTTGAGCTGCTCGAGGAGTTCCGGTGCGGCGTGGAAGACCTCCCCCAGCTGCTCGCGCTGCGACTCGTAGCACAGGCACGGCTGCTCGGCGCGCGCGTAGACGTCCTCGGGCAGGTCCTCGAACGGCCCTGAGATGTCGGCTTCGGTTATCCGGCGCGTGACGACGAGCTCCCGGCCCGCGCCCCGCTCCAGCGCGTCCAGCGTGGCCCGGTCCACCTCGCCCGTGGCGCCCAGGTCGTTCGCCTTCTGGAACCAGTAGACGGCCTTCTCGGTGTTCTTCCCCCAGCGGCCATCGATCACGCCCGGCGAGAACCGGTTCAGATCGAGGAGGATCTGGACCCGGGCGACGGCGGGGCCCTCCACGTCGCCGTGGATCGGGAGCGACCGGGGCTGGCTGTTGACCGTCTCCTTCCGGATCTCCTCCCAGCCGGGATTCGAGGTCTCGCCGGTCTCAGCCGCGGCCGCCGCCGCGGTGTCAGGTGAACCCGACTCGGGCGACCCCGCGCCCGCCGGCCTCTGCTCGGGCGACGCCGTGCCTGCCGACCGCGCGGCCGGGTCGACCTCCACGTACGCCTTCCAGCTGGAGTCCATGCGACCGGCCTCGATCTCGTCGGGGCTGAGCTCCTCGGAGCCACTGGCCAGCGCCGTGGCCGGGTCCGAGCCCGTCCGCTCGGAGGCGGCGGGCACTTCGGCCTCGGGTGCTCGCGTGTCGGCGGGGGGGCTGTCGGTGTCCCCGCCGCCGCAGGCGGCCGCCATGAGGAGGACGAGTGGCGGAAGGGCGGTTCGGGCCGTGGCGTATCCGATCATTCTGCTCTGCCTGAAACTGTCGTGAATGGTCAGGCAGCGAGGGTGCAATGGACGTGCCTCGGGCCCGCGCGGCTGGCTGGCGCGGGCCCCGGCCGGTCAGGCCCGGACCGGTCTCACCCTTCCTGGTCCCGCGCGTCGCCGTTTGCCGCCTCGACGTACCCGAAGAGCCCCTGCTGCTGGGGTCCCCCCTCGAGGATCACCTCGACGGCCTTCATCAGCTGGGCGTCGTTCTGGGCGTCACGGGTCTTGACATAGCCGTCGCCGAAGGCGAGGCGTCCGACGCGGTCGAGGAGGACCCGGTCGATGTAGGTCGAACCTGCGTCCCAGGTCTCGCGATCGAGCTCGACGTCCTTGTCGGCGAGCCGGTCATAGAGCTCGGCGCGCCAGGCGGACGGGACGTGGAAGTCGCGGTCCACCTCGCCCTGGAGCTCGGAGGCCAGGTCGAAGGTGGCGGCGCTGAACTCGGGCGAGTGGGCGAGCAGCGCGGCGAGCAGCTCCTGTTCGTCGGCGGTCAGGGTGTCGGACCGGATATTCAGGTCGGGCATGATCCCGCCTCCGCCGTACACGGTGCGTCCGGCGTCCGAGCGGTACGCCGGCCGTTCGTCGGGTCCGGCGGCGAAGTGGATGGAGTCGTCCACTTCGACGAGGCGCCCCTCCTGGAGGACGCGCTCCCGGTGGATGGTGCGACCGCTCGGGGTGTACCACTTCCCCGTGGTCATCTTCAGGACGTGGCCGGCCTCGACGCGGTAGGCCGTCTGCACGAGCCCCTTCCCGAACGAGGTGGTCCCGAGTACCACCGCCCGGTCGTGGTCCTGGAGCGCCCCGGCCACGATCTCGGACGCGGAGGCCGAGGCGCCGTCGATGAGCACGACCAGCGGGACGTCCGGCGCGATCGGCGCCCGGTCGTTGCGGTACATGGTGTCGTCTCCGCCTCGCTCCCACTGACGCGCGATCGACGTGCCCTCAGGGAGGAACAGCCCCGCGATGCGGACCGCCTGATCGACGATCCCGCCGCCGTTGCCCCGCAGGTCGAGGACGAGGCCGGCGACGCCCTCGTCCGTCAGCGTGCGCACCGCGTCCGCGACCTCTTCGGCGGCGGTTTCATTGAACTGCAGGAGCGGGATGTAGCCGACGTCGTCGCCCACGTGGATGGCGTAGGGCACGGCCGGGATCCGGACCACGGCCCGGGTCATCCGGGCATCGATGGGCCGGTTGACGCCGTAGCGCAGGAACACCACCTCGATCTCGGTGCCGGGCTCCCCCTTGAGGGCTCCGGAAACCCGCTCCAGCGGCCAGCCCTCGGTACTCTCACCGCCCACGGCCACGATCCGGTCGCCCATCTGCACGCCCGTCCGCTCCGCCGGCGTGTTCGGGAAGACGCGTCGCACGACGGGGGCGCCCTGCTGCGCCTCGATCAGCATCCCAACACCGGCGTAATGGCCCTCGTAGGCCACCGTGAACTCCTCGATCTCTTCGGGGCTGAAGAGGTCGGCGTAGGGGTCCTCGAGCCGGTCGACCAGCCCCACGGCGGCCCGCTCGTAGACCTCCGAGATGTC
Organism: Gemmatimonadota bacterium; assembly: GCA_046545735.1. Lineage (GTDB taxonomy): Bacteria > Gemmatimonadota > Gemmatimonadetes > Longimicrobiales > RSA9 > JAWVYT01. The sequence goes on from JBKGZE010000003.1 coordinate 11,510, forward strand.
GAGGCTGTCCACGTAGCGGGTGCTCACGAGCGTGAGCACGTCGCGGAACAGTTCGGGGCCGGCGTTCTGGTCGGTGTCGGGGTTGATGAACCCCCCGAGCAGGAACGCGGCGGTCAGGGCTGTGGCGAGACCCACCTTACGTGCATGCGGCATAAGAAATCGTGCGGCTGTTCAGAAGGCGACGCCGGGCGGTGTGCCCGACTCCTGTACTACTCAACGCGCCAGTTCTGGTTCCCAGCGACGCGAGCCACGCGCGGAAGGGCGAGCGGCTGCCGCCGGCGCGGATCAGTCGAGCGTGGCGATCTCGATGTTCCGGATGTGCTCGCCGTAATGGCGCTTGTAGAACACCTTTCGCTCCACCGCCTCGATGACCGGGCCTCCAAAGTCCGTGTTCTCGAGCTTCGAGGCAATGTTCAGCCCGCCGGCGCTGATCGTGTTGATCTCCACGAGCCGATCCCCCACGATGTCGAGCCCGGCGAAGAAGATGCCGTCCTTGACGAGCTTCGGTCCGACGATCGCGGCGAGCCGGAGCATCTCGTGATCGACCTCCGCGCGGGCGGCGCTGCCGCCGGCGCTCATGTTGCTTCGGAAATCGCCCTCCGCCGCCTGCCGCCGCACGGCCGCGTAGCGCCCCTCCACCAGGAGGGGCTTGCCGTTCACCAGGAACAGCCGGGTGTCGCCCTCCGCGGCTCGCGGGAGGTACTCCTGCGCGATCAGGTAGTTGCTGCGCGTGACCGACTCCACGATCTGCCGCAGGTTCTCCGCCTCCTCGCCCACCAGGAAGACCCCCGATCCGCCGTACCCCATGAGCGGCTTCACCACGATCTTCCGGCCGTGGGCCTCGTGGAACTCGGCGACCCGCTCCCAGCTGCGCGTGATGATGGTCGCCGGCCGGACCTCCGCGGGGAACTGCTGGAAGTACATCTTGGTGGTCGCCCACGAGAGACTGTACGGGTGGTTCAGCACCACCACCCCATGTTCCAGCGCCAGTTGACCGAACAGCAGGGGAGAAGTCTGGGTCCACGCTTCCCCGCCGTCCTCGCCCGGGTTGTAGCGGAGCCAGATGACGTCCAGCCCGCGGGTGCTGACCGTCTCCCGGGGCGCGTCGGCGCCCTGCACCGCCTCGATGTACTGCTTCTGGCTGGCGCGGTCCGGGCCGGGGCCGCGTCTGGCGAGGGCTCCGACGTGCCCGTCCGCGAAGTACTCGAGCTCACGTACGCCCGCCACATAGACGTCGTGGCCGCGACGGCACGCCGCCGCGGCCAGGACGGTGCTGGTGTCCCGCTCCCACTCGGTGTCCACGTCGTTGACGATGAACAGGATCCTCATGCCGTCTCGACGCCGGCGTGGGTGGAGACCATGCCGTGGAGCGGCAGCCCGTCGCGCAGCGCGGCCAGTCGGCGCGACGCGTCGTCGCGGGTGAGGAAGCGCGGGAGCAGCGGCACGGGCGCCAGGACCTTCCGTTCCTGCATCTCCCGGATCACGTCCAGCTGCCGGGCGGCGATCTTGCCCACGTAAAGCGGTTGTAGCGGACCGCCATCACGCAGGTACTCGACGACCCCGAGGAGGCCCCGCAGGTAGATCTGGTCGCGGGTGAAGCCGCCGCTCTGGTGGACCCTGGCCGTGATGTCGAACGCGGTGGCCGGCTCGAATCCATGGTCACGGTGCAGGCGTCGGAAGCCCTCGACGAAGTCGGCGCCCTCGATCCGGTCGTCCACGGCCAGGACCCGGGCGGCCAGGAGGCGCATGCGGGCGGGCGTGAGCCCGTCGACCATGTACTCGGCCAGGACGCCGAGCCCTTCCTGCGTCTCGTCGTAGTCGGCGAAGCCGCGGGCCAGCTGGAGGAAGGGCTGAGCGAGCCCGTTCACGTACGTCAGCACGTGCGTACCCACCTCGTGCTGGAGGAGCGCCTCGACGCGGTCAGGCCAGAGCGCCAGCTCACGGCCCACCAGCAGGCGGCCCGACGAGACCATCAGCCCCACCAGGTCCGGTCGGATCTGCACCTCGGAGGCGAACGCCGGGTACAGGGCGCGATAGTAATCGAACTCGCGCCGCGCGAGCTCAGCGAACGCTTCCGCCCCGACCCGGTCCTCCCGCGACGGCGCCGAGTCCGGCGGTGGGATCTCCGCCAGGGTCTCCTCTGCCCGGTCCCGCAGCGCCGACGCCACCGTGCCGAAGAGGCGGATGCTGCTGTGCAGGAACTCCGGCGACCCGCGGTCGGCGACCAGGCTGATCTGACGGTCCAGCTCCTCGCGCTTGTCCCGGAGCAGCTTCCACGCGGCCGGGTCCTCGACCTCCTCCAGCCGGATCTGGTACAGCTCCCGTTTCAGGAGGTCGGGCTCCACCGGGAGGAGCCGGTAACGGAAGTCGGGGGGGCGGTCGTAGCCGTCGTCGCGGAACCGCTCCCACGCCGCCCGCTCGTTCACGGGCGACACCAGCAGGAGCCCGTCGAACGACCCGCTGATCTCCGCGAGCCGGCGATCGGCCTCCCACACGGCGTCGCCCAGCGAGCGGCGCCCGAGCGCCCGGTAGCTTGGGAGACGGGTCCCCGTCTGGACGCGCAGGAACTCGAAAGCCGCGTGACGGAGCACGGTGGAGAGCGCGTGCCCGAGCTGTCGGAGGAAGACCGGGTACACGGCCCCCGTGTCCGGGTCGCGCCATGACTCCTTCAGCTCCACGCCCACCAGCAGAGCGCCGAGCTCGTGCAGCACCCCGACCGGAAGCAGGGGCTCCGATCCGGGCGGGCTCCGCTCCCTGGTTCCGACCACCTCCACCGCCCCAGGGGCCGGGACCACGTCCAGCGATTCGAGCCCCTCCGCCAGCGCTCGCACCGTGCCGGGGGCCGGCCCGTCCGGGCCCAGCACACGGTAGCGATCCCCGGCCCACAGCTCGATCAGGAGGAAACCGCCGTGCTCGCGGACACCCGCCGCCGCCACCTCCCGTACCGTCTCCCGGACCCGGTTCGCGTCAGCCCCCGGCCCCGCCCGGAGGTAGGCCGCCTCGCCGCGGACGAGCCGCGCCAGAGGATCGGTGACACGGGACTCGCGGACGATCACCAGGAACGGGTGCGCACCGTCCAAGCGCAACTGGACGTCCCCCTCGGAGGCGCTCAGGGGCGCACCCCGTTCGAACGCCTCCCGGATGGCGTCCGGATCAGAGACTCCGCCTCGATGGCTGCTCGCGGTCTGCATCAGCCGCGCTGCGGCGCAAGATCCGGCCCGTCAGCCGGTCCCCCGGGCCCGCTCAAGCAAGCCTCGTCTCCACTTGGCGACCCGTATCCGGCTCGACCAGCCGCACCCGGGGCGGACGCGCCGCGCCGCGCCACCAGAGATACACCCGCTCGGAATCCGGCACCCGGAACGGGATGCGCCCCCCGGCCCGGTCCACGTGGACGTCGCGCCCTGTCCGGTGCACGCCCGCCGGCCCGGCCCCCGACTCGACGGTCAGCAGGTACCTCCCGGGTCGCAATTTCATGAACCGCCCACTCATGGTCGCCTCCTCGTTTCAGCGACCCACTCCGCGGGAATCGGGCGGGCCGCATGGCCGTCCGTCAAGGCTTCGTAGAAATGCAAGGCAGGTGCCACCGATCGCCGGACGCGGAAGGCGCAGTCGGCCGAGAACGCCATTGCCATGACGCGCCGGGAGGGACATCATCCGACCACGATCCGAATCCCCGAATATCGTACGCGAGTGCCCGTGTCTGAAGGCGAACCTCCCCTCACCAAGGCGCCGATCGGATCTTCCGCTGGCCGACTTCGTCGCGGCCGGCGCGGCGGACGAAGGGTCCCTCTGAGCCCGTGACGGGGGGCTGCCCCGCCCGGCGCATGGGGGGCGGGGGCGCCCCCCGGCGTGGTGCGGGAGTTGCACCGGCACGACGACCGATGCCGGAGCCCACACGTGTCCAGACCGACACCGAGCGCGCGCCGCCGACCCGCGAGTGGCTGATCACCAACGGCCTGGGCGGCTACGCCTCCGGGACTGTCCCCGGAGAGCTGAGCCGCCGCTACCACGGGCTGCTGATCTCGGCCCAGCCCGCCTCGCTGGGGCGTGTACTCACGCTGGTGGAGCTGCACGCGACGGTGGACCCCGAGGGCGCGGAGCCCCGTCGGCTCGGCGGCCCGCGGGTGCCAGGCTCGAGCCCCGCCGCCCTGCTCGAGTCGTTCGAGCTGGACCACGGGCTGCCGGTGTGGACCTGGTCGGTGGACGGCCGGCGGATCCGGCGCCGGGTCGTCATGCCTTACAGGCGGAACGCCGTCTCGGTGGAGCTCGCCCTGCTGGCGGGCGACGCCGTGGAGATCCTCCTGCGCCCGCTCTTTCAGCCCCGGGGGCACGACGCGCCCGTGGGCCGGGTCCCGGAGGGCCTGGAGGCCGACCTGGTGGAGACCGGGCTCGACGTCCACTGTCCGGGGTTCCCCACCGTCCGTATCCGCGTCCCCGATGACGTCCTCCGGACGGACGACCCCCGCACGTTCGAGGTCCGGTACCCAGTGGAGGCCGCGCGCGGCTATCCCTCCGAAGGGATGCTGTGGTCGCCGGGTACGCTGGCCTCGCGGCTGGAGCCGGGGCGGCCGCTCACCCTGATCGCCTCGACCGACCGGCCGGACGAGGTCCCCTCGCCGGCCCACGCCGTGGTGCAGGGAGCGGAGATCGAGCGTCGCGAAGCGCTCGTGGAGGCGGCCGGCGCCAGCGGCGACCCGCTCGAGGCGCGCCTGGCGATCGCGGCGGACGCGTTCATTTTCGAGCCCCTCTCCAGGGCCCACGAGCCCGGCGCCCGGAGCGTGATCGCCGGCTATCACTGGTTCACGGACTGGGGGCGCGACACCATGATCAGCCTGGAAGGGCTGACGCTCACGACGGGGCGGGCCGAGGAGGCCGCGGCCATCCTCCGCACGTTCGGCCGGCACGTTCGCGACGGGCTGATCCCGAACCTCTTCCCCGAGGGCGACACCGACGGCCTCTACCACACCGCCGACGCCACCCTCTGGTTCTTCCACGCCGTCCACCGCTATGTCGAGAGCACGGGCCACGACTCGCTGCTCCACGAGCTCATCCCCACCCTGCGCGGCATCGTGGACCACCACGTCCGGGGCACCCGCTTCGGCATCGGGGTGGACCCGGAGGACGACCTGCTCCGCCAGGGCGTCGAAGACTACCCTCTCACCTGGATGGACGCGAAGGTCGACGGCTGGGTGGTCACCCCCCGCCGCGGGAAGCCGGTGGAGATCAACGCGCTCTGGTACAACGCGCTCCGACTCATGGCCGACTGGCTCCGGGAACCGGACCCGGACGCGGCCGATCGGATCGCGGAACGAGCCGCACGGACCCGGTCGTCGTTCAACCGCCGGTTCTGGTACACGGAAGGCGGGTACCTGTACGACGTGGTCGACGGGGAGGACGGTGACCCGGACCCGGCGTTCCGGCCGAACCAGATCTTCGCGCTCTCGCTTGATCACCCGGTGCTCGCCCGGGAGCGGTGGGCGTCCGTGCTGGAGCGGGTGGAGGAGCGGCTGCTCACGCCCGTCGGCCTGCGCTCCCTCGCCCCCGGCCATCCCGACTACGCGCCCAGCTACGCCGGCGACCTCCGCGCCCGGGACGCGGCGTACCATCAGGGCACGGTGTGGGGGTGGCTCATCGGGCCGTTCATCGACGCCTGGCTACGGGTCCACCCGGACCGCCGGGCGGACGCACGCCGGTACCTGGAAGGCCTGGTCCGGCACCTGGACGAGGCGTGCGTCGGGTCCATGAGCGAGGTCTTCGACGCGGAGCCGCCGTTCACGCCGCGGGGCTGTGTGGCGCAGGCATGGACCGTGGCCGAGGTGGCGCGCTGCCTCCGCCGGACGGACGGGAGCGACCGCTGAGCCGACGGCCGCCGGAAGGTCGGGAGCGACCTCGTCGCCGACGGACCCCATCGCCGAGGCTCGTGTATGCCAGTCGAGCCTCCGCCGAAGGTGGCGCTTTCACTTCAGCGGCTCCTGCGATAGGCTACGGACGTACTCGTACAGAGCAGCCAAAAAATACAGTGCAGGCAATCCCATGAGTGGATCGATCGTCGAGATACCGCCTCGTCCCGCGTTGACGGACTACGAAGCCATCGCGCACCTCGCCCCGTCGGTCGAATCGCTGCGGGCCCTCGCCGCGCCCGTGGTCGAGGCGTTCCGCGGCCGGACGCTGTGGATGGTGAACTCCACGGCCCAGGGCGGCGGCGTGGCCGAGATGCTGCCGACCATGGTCACGCTCCTGAACGAGCTGGGCATCGACACCCGCTGGTTCGTCATCGAGACCGAGGAAGAGCCCTTCTTCCACCTGACCAAGGGGATCCACAACATGATCCACGGCTCGGGCGACCCGTCGATGGTGGACGGGGAGGAGGCCCGGGCGGTGTACGACGAGGTGAACGCCGCCAACGCCGCGACGCTGGCCCAGCGGATGAAGGACGGGGACGTCCTGGTCGTCCACGACCCGCAGCCGATGGGCCTGGCCGGGCACCTCCGCTCGCGCTTCGACATCTCCACGATCTGGCGCTGTCACATCGGGCTCGACGAGACGAACGAGGCCACGCGCGCCGCCTGGGACTTCCTCGAGCCCTACGCGCCCGACTACCAGCGGGCCGTCTTCAGCGCCGACGAGTACATCCCCGACTTCTTCCGCGACCGGGCGACGCTCATCTACCCGGCCATCGACCCGCTCTCGCAGAAGAACCGGGAGCTGCACCTGCACAGCGTGGTCGGGATCCTGGCGAACGCCGCGCTGGCGGTACCGCCCGGCCCCGTGGTCCAGCCGCCGTTCCCGCACATCGCCCAGCGGCTCCAGGCGGACGGACGCTGGTCGCCCGCCGTGCTGCCGGCCGACATCGGCGTCCTGGTCCGGCCCATCGTGACGCAGATCTCCCGCTGGGATCGGCTCAAGGGCTGGCGCCCGCTCATGGAGGGGTTCGTCCAGCTGAAGGAGCGGTTCTTCAGCGGCCACAACGACCGGCCCGCCATCGAGCGCCGCCGCCTGAACCAGGTCCGCCTCATCATGGCCGGGCCTGACCCCGCCTCGATCCAGGACGACCCGGAGGGGCTGGAAGTCATCGAGGAGCTGCGGCGCGCGTACGTCGCCCTCGATGACGAGATGAAGCACGACATCGCCATGATCGCGCTCCCCATGAACAACCCGGACGAGAACGCGCTCATGGTCAACGCGCTGCAGCGCAGCTCCACCGTGATCGTCCAGAACTCGCTGCGGGAAGGGTTCGGCCTCACCGTCACCGAGGCCATGTGGAAGCGCATCCCCGTGCTGAGCAACACCCGGGCGGTGGGACCGCGTCAGCAGATCACCCACGCCTGCGACGGCTGGCTGATCTCCGACCCGGAAGACCCCAGCCAGATCGCCGACGGGCTCGACTTCCTCCTGAACGATCGCGGCGAGCGCGCCGCCCTCGCCCGCACCGCCCAGCGCCGCGCCCACCAGCAGTTCATGATCTTCAGCCAGCTCGAGGACTGGCTGCGTCTGCTGCAGGAGACGTCGCCGGGCGCCTGACCCCGTGCGCGCCTGTCCGCGTACGGGGGCGTCTGATCATGTGCGGGCGTCTGATCATGTGCGGGGGCGACTGCCGGCGCCTCAGGAGCCGCTCCTCCCGCTCGACCTACGCGCGCACGGCGTCCTCGTCGGGGCGGATCCTCCGCCCCCGTCGCTGCGCGTAGACCTGTGTGAACTCCGCACCGATGAAGAGGATCATGGCTGAGTAGTAGATCCACACGAGGATAACCGCGAGAGAACCGGCGGCGCCGAACGCGCTTCCAGGATCGCTCCTGCCGATGTAGAACCCCAGGAGGAACTTGCCGAGGACGAAGAGGACGGCGGTGACGAGGGCACCGCGCCACACGTCGCTCCAGGCCACCACCGCGTCCGGCAGCACCTTGTAGATGGCCATGAACAGTCCGGTGATGACGACGAGAGAGACGCCGAGGTCGATCACCCACAGGGCGGCCTGGCCGAGACCGCCGGGCAGGGCGCCGGCCACTTCGCCGCCCGCGGCGGAGAGCAGCGCGCTCAGCACCATGGACACGAGGAGCAGGAAGGCGATGACGAGGATCATACCGAACGACAGCACCCGCTTCACGACCATCCCCATGATCCCGCTCTTCTCCGGGTCCCGCTTCACGTCCCACGCCTGGTTGAGCGCGGCCTGCAGCTGCGCGAACGCTCCCGTGGCCCCGAAGATGAGCGCCGCGATGCTGAGCACGGTCATCAGCGCGCCGCCGCTCCCCGGTCGGTCGGCGTGCTCGATCATGCTCCGGATCTGCTGGGCCCCCTCCGAGCCCATGGCGCCCCCGGCCTCGGAAACGAGCCGGCCCTGAATCTCCTGCGGCTCGAACAGCAGACCCGCGATCATCAGGAGCAGGATCAGCATCGGGGGGAGCGAGAAGACGGTGTAATAG
>JBKGZE010000004.1:0-18794 GCA_046545735.1 Gemmatimonadota bacterium
GGCTGGGGGATTCGGCGGAGGCATGCTGCACCGGGGTTGACACTCCCGGAAGTGCCATCTACCTTGCCGTTTCCTGTACCGACACGTAGGCTAATGCGCTGGCGTCCGGCGAAGGATCGGACGGCTCTACGCATGTCAAACGGAGGCAAACTTGGGTGGCACGTTCCTGAACCTCGCGCTTCAGATCCCCGGCATGGACGCCCCGGATCTGACCCTGTCCGAATGGGCGGTTTCGATCTGGGAAGACGGCGGCTTCATGATGTGGCCCCTCGGGGCCGCACTGGCTATCGGGATCATCGTCATCATCTGGAAGCTGATCGACCTTTCGGTCACCAGCTCCCGGACGAAGAAGGTGCTCCGCGCGGTAGACGAGCGGCTGGCCGAGCGGGACGTGAACGGCGCCATGGAAGCGGCCCGCGAGTCCAACACCCCGGCGGGCAGGATCCTGCAGGCGGGGCTGGAGCGGCATAACGAGGGTAGCGAGCGCGTGATGAAGGCGATCGAGAACGTCGGGCTGATCCAGATGGCCGGGCTCGAGAGCGGCCTCGTCTGGCTCGCGACCATCGCCAACGTGGCGCCGCTCCTCGGCTTCCTCGGCACGGTGATCGGGATGATCCAGGCGTTCCAGAACATCGAGGCAGCCGGCGAGGTGGAGGCCACCCTGGTGGCGGGCGGGATCAAGGTCGCCCTGATCACGACGGCATCGGGCCTCGCGATCGCGATCCCGATCAACATCATGCACAACTACTTCGTGACCAAGGTGGACCGGCTGGTCATCGACATGGAAGAGTCGGCGCAGAAGATGATCGACACGCTGCAGGAGATCGAGGCGGGCGTGGCGGCGTGATGTGACGCAAACGGCTGTTCGAGCTGGACTGAAGGCCACCGGGACCGGTGGCCTTCAGTTTTTTTGCGGCCGCGCCCGCGTGCCGGGCCCCAGGCGCCCCCGCCGGCCCGGCGGGCAGCGGTCGTCGAGATCGAGACCCCGATGGCTCACGGATGCGGCAATGGTGTACACCCGGTGAACCCGAGCCGGTCCACCCGCTGCACCGTGGAAACCGTTGATGAACCGATACGCCCTGATCCTCGTCCTCTTCGTCGTCGCCGGGCTTCCGGCGTGGTTCGTCGCCAGCGCGCCCGGCCATGGGCTCCCGGCCGCGGCCGGCCACACCCGGCCCGACGTGCCGGACGCGGTCCGGGAGGCGGCGGAGGCGGGTCGGTACTGGCGGGCGAGCCGTCTGATGGGCGACTACCTCGCGACGCTCCCGGACACCACATCCTCCATGCTGCTGTACGCGGCCCGGCTGGAAGCAGGCTGGGGCGACTGGGAGGCGGTCGGGCGGCTCCTGGAGGGACGCGCCTGGCTGGACGAAGAGGCGCAGGGCGCTGGCTGGGAGCTGCTGGGGCGGAGCCGGATCGCGGCCGGCCGTCCCGAAGCGGGGGTGGAAGCGCTGGACCGGTATGCCGAGCTGCACGATCTGCCCGATCCTGAGCGGGGACTGGTCGAGCTTCGGCGCGGGCTTGCGCTGGCCGAGGCGGGCGCGGCGGCGGACGCACAGGAAGCGTTCGATCGCGCGGCCCGGTTCATCCCGTGGTTCAGCGACTGGTCGGCTCTTCTGGCGGCGGAAGCTGCGGCCGCGGCGGGCGATACTGCGACGGTCCGAGACCGGCTGGCCGGGGCGGGTGACCTGGCGGCGGACCGGGCCTGGCGGCTGCGGATGGAAGCGGCGCTCGAGGCGGGCGACAGTGTGGCGGCCCGCGAGGTCGCACTCGCCACCGCCCGGGGCTCGGACGGGCTGCGGCGGGCGACCGCCTGGGCAGAGCTGGGGCGTCTCCGGCTCCTGGCCGACGACACCGCGCGGGCCCGTTCCGCATTCGAGCGGGCGCTGGGCGCGCGCAACACCATCGCGGCGGTGGACGCCGCGCGGGCGCTGAGCGAGCTGGACCCGTCGCCGGAGGAATGGCGCGCGATCGCCGACGTCTACGCGCACCACGGAAATTTCGCCCGGGCCGCCCGCGGCTACGAGGCCTACCTGCGGTCGGGGGCGGGTACGGAGACGGAGCACGAGGCCGTTCGGCTGGAGCTCGGTCGCGCGCGGTACGAATCGGGGCAGTTCCAGGCGGCGGAGCGGACGCTCCTCGACCTGGCCGAGGAGGCGGACTCGCCGCGGGTGGGGGCGGCGGCGCTCTACCTGGCGGGTCGGGCGCAGTACCGGCAGGGCCGGAGCGACGCGGGGCAACGCACCCTGGCGCGACTCCCCGAGCGTTTCCCCGGGCAGCCGAGCGTCACGGAAGGCCTGTACCTGCTGGCGGACCTGAAGCACGACGACCTCGAGATCGCCGACGCGCGGCGCTACTACCGTGAGGCGGCGGAGGCGTCGCCGGCGTTGTACGAGGCGGGGCTGGCGCTCATGCGGCTGGGCGGGCTGGCCCTGCTCGAGGAGGACTACGACGAGGCGGCGGCCATCTTCGAGGAGTACCGCGGCATGCACCCGGACGGTCGCCGCTGGGCCCAGTCCACGTACTGGGCGGCGCGCGCGTACGACGCCCTGGGCCGCGACGCGGAGGCGGCCGCCCGGCTACGGGAGCTGCGGGAATCCGATCCGCTGTCGTATTATGGCGTGCGCGCGGCCGAGCTCCTGGATGAGCCTGTACTGGCCATCCCGATGGCCGAGCCGCCCGCCCGGGACCCGGCCGCCGGGGAGCGGGTGGCCGCCGGCATGCGCCGGGTGGATGTCCTGGCCGGGCTCGACCGGCGAGACGATCTCGTGCGGGAGGTGGAGCGGCTCCGGTCCGAGCTGGAGTCGAGCCCCGCGGCCGCCTACGCGCTCGCGGAAGCGTTGAACGACCGCGGTTATACGCTCAGCGCCATCGGCATGGGGTGGGAGCTCCACCGGCTGACCGGGGACTGGAACGAGCGGCTGCTCCGGATCATCTATCCGTTCCCGTTCCGGGACCTGGTGATCCCCGAATCGCAGGAGCGGGGGGTGGACCCCCACCTGGTGGCGGGGCTGATCAGGAGGGAGTCGGCGTTCAACCCGACGGTGACGAGCGGGGCCGGCGCCGTCGGGCTGATGCAGATCATGCCGCAGACGGGCCGCGCACTGGCCCGGGCCGCGGGACTGGACGATTACGAGACGGGGCTGCTGAAGCAGCCGGAGGTGAACGTCCACCTGGGCACCCGCTACTTCGCGACGATGCTGGACCGCTTCAATGGCGACCTCCCGCTGGTCCTCTCGGCGTACAACGCCGGGCCCACCCGGGCGAACCGGTGGCAGGAGTTCCCCGAGGCCCGCGACCCAGAGCTCTTCACCGAGCGGATCCCGTACCGTGAGACCCGCGACTACGTGCGCCACGTGCTCATGCACCGCGCACTCTACCGGGCGCTCTATCCCGACCTCGCACCCGACCCCGCCGCCGACCTCGCACCCGAGCCCGCCGCCGGCGCTGCCGCCGGTGCCGATCCCGACCGGGGCCGCTGATGGCGGACATACCGGCACGCCACGAGGGCGCACGGAAGGGGATCCACCTCGTCCTCTCGCTGGTGGCCGCCGGCGTGGTGGCGTGGCTCCCGGCCATGCACGCGGCCACCGTGCTCGCGGGCGCCACCTTCGTGGCCCTGTCCGTGGAGCTGGCCCGCAGGACGAGCGTGGCGTTCGGCTCCGCGTTCCAGCGTCTGGCGCCCCTCCTCCGCGACGTGGAGGAGCGCGGGCTCACCGGCGCCACCACTCTCTCCGTGGGCTACACGGCCGCCGCCCTCCTTTTCCCCGGCCTACCGGCTCTCATCGGGATCCTGGTGGCGGGCGTGGCCGATGCCGCCGCCGCGGTGGTGGGCAAGCGGTTCGGACGCCTGCGCTACCCCGGTGGGAAGAGCGCGGAAGGGAGCGTGACGTTCGCCCTCATCGTCGCGGCGCTGCTGCTGCTGATGCTGCCCGGAGCGACCGTCTCCTCGGTCCTGCTGCCCGTGCTCGGGCTCACCCTGCTCGAGGCGCTGACTCTCCCGATCGCCGACAACCTTTACCTGCCGGTCGCAGCCGCGCTCTCGGTGCGCCTCGTTTCGGCCCCGGTCGCCCTGACATTTTTTCCTTGACCCCCGCGTTCAGCGCTTTTTACCTTGGTCAACGCTGGCGTGGTAGCTGTGGCAGACCCTTGTTGAGGAGGACGGTTTCATGGCCAGAGGTAAGGTGAAGTGGTTCAATGACTCGAAGGGCTACGGGTTCATTGAGCAGCCGGACGGGGAAGACGTCTTCGTCCATTTCTCGGCGATCACCATGGAGGGCTTCAAGACCCTGACCGAGGGCGAGGAGGTCGATTTCGAAATCCGTGAGACGGACAAGGGGCTGCAGGCCGCGAACGTACAGCGCGGGGGCGGTGCCGCGGCGCAGGACGCATCCATATCGCAGGAGATGGAGACGGCCGACAGGCTCTGACCCCCGCCGACCTCGGGCGACCCGCCGCCCCGCCGCGTTCGAACGTGGCGGGGCGCTCTCATTGCACCCTGCTCGTTCTTCGGGGTAAGATCTCACCCGGCGTCGCCGGCAAACGCGTCCCCGCAAACGAACGAGTAGGATGGTAGAGCTGCCCGAGAAGACTCGCCCGCGCCTGTACCTGATCGATGGCTACGCGCTCATCTATCGCGCGTTCTTCGCCATGATCAGTCGACCGCTGACCACCTCGAAGGGGGAGAACACGTCGGCCGCGTTCGGGCTGACCCGGTTCCTGCTGAAGCTCCGGGACGAGTACGATCCGGACTACCTGGGCGTCGTGCTGGACTCGGGGACGAGTGCCCGGACCCAGGTCTACCCGGAGTACAAGGCGACGCGCGAGAAGATGCCGGACGAGCTCCGGTCCTCGCTGCCCCGGGTCCGGCAGCTGCTGGAGGCGTTCCGGATCCCGATCCTGGAGCTGGACGACTACGAGGCCGACGACGTCATCGGCACGTTGTCCCGTCTGGCGGCGGAGTCGGACGTGGACACGGTGATCGTCTCGGGTGACAAGGACTTCTACCAGCTGATCGGTGACCGCGTGGCGCTGCTGAACCCGGGCCGGGGCGGGCAGGCGAACGTGGACGAGGAGTGGGTCGACCGGAGCAACGCGTCCGAGCGCCTGGGCGTACCGCCGGAGCGGGTCTGCGACTACCTGGCGCTGATCGGGGACAGCAGCGACAACGTCCCGGGCGCGCGCGGGATCGGTCCCAAGACGGCGGTGAAGCTGATCGAGGAGTACGGCCCGGTGGAGTCGATCCTCGAGCAGGCCGAGGCCGTGAGCGGCAAGCGGGCCCGTGAAGCGCTGCTCGAGTACCGGGACGACGTGATCCTGTCGAAGCAGCTCGTCCGCATCATGCGGGACCTCCCCATCGCCCTGGACCTCGACGCGCTGGCCGTGGGCGAGCCGGATCACGATCGCCTGAAGGCCCTGTTCGCGGAGCTCGAGTTCCACGCGCTGGTCCGGGAGATCGCGGCGCCGGAGCCGGAGACCGAGCGGCTGGCGGAGGAGTATCGCATCGCCCGGTCGCCGGAGGAGGTTGCGGAGCTGGTGGGTCGCATCCGCGATCACGGGCGGGTGGCCGTCCACCCCGTGAGCGCTGGTGGGGCGCTGCGCGATGTGATGGTAGGGCTGGCGCTGGGGCTCGCACCCGGGGACGCGGCCTATCTGCCGCTGGGCCACCGGCGGGAGGGGGAGCTCGACCTGGGCGACCGGAACGAGTTGAACCTCCCGGGCCTCGACGACGCGGCCATGGCGCCGCTGGCCGCGGTTCTGGAAGACCCGGAGGTGCGGAAGACCGCGCACGACCTGAAGGCCGTCCTCCTGACCCTGCGCCGGGCTGGCGTCGAGCTCGAGGGTCTCGACTTCGATACCATGGTCGCGTCCTACCTGCTGGAGCCCGGGCGGCGCGACCACGAGCTCGACTCGCTCGCCCTGCAGCGGTTGGGGCACAGCGCCACCAGCCGCGAGGACCTGTGCGGGAAGGGGCGCAACCGGGTGCCCGTGGCGGAGTGCGATGTCGCGGCGGTCCGGGACTTCGCGTGCGAGAAGGCGGACCTGGTCGTGCGGCTGGGCGCACGGTTGGCCGAGGAGCTGCCGGCCTACCACCTGGAGCGGCTGTTCCGACAGGTCGAGATGCCGCTGATCCCGGTGCTCGCGGCCATGGAACAGGCTGGGATCGGAGTCGACACCGGCTTCTTCCGAACGGTTTCGGAGAGGCTGGCGCGGGAGCTCCGGCTGATCGAGGAGGACATCTACAGGGAAGCGGGCGAGGAGTTCAACATCAACTCCACCCCCCAGCTGCGGGAGGTGCTGTTCGAGAAGCTCGAGCTCCCGGTCATCAAGAAGACCAAGACGGGGCCGTCGACGGACGCGTCGGTGCTCGAGGAGCTGGCGGAGCAGGGCCACCGGCTCCCGACGCTGATCCTCGAGTACCGTCAGCTGGACAAGCTGAAGAACACGTACGTCGACGCGCTGCCCCAGCTCGTGGCCCCGGAGACCGGGCGCATCCACTCGACGTTCAACCAGGCGGTGGCGGCCACCGGACGGCTCAGCTCGAGCGATCCGAACCTCCAGAACATCCCGATCCGGACCGAGGTCGGCGCGGAGCTCCGGAAGGGGTTCGTCCCCGCCAGGGGCTTCCGCTTCGTGTCAGCCGACTACTCGCAGATCGAGCTGCGGGTGCTCGCGCACCTGTCCGGCGACGAGACCTTCGTCCGGGCGTTCCGCTCCGAGGCCGACATCCACCGGGAGACGGCCGCCCTCGTCTTCGGGGTGGACGTCGATGACGTCACGGCGGACATGCGGGCCGCCGCCAAGACCATCAACTTCGCCACCATCTACGGGATCGGGCCGTACGCCCTCTCGAAACAGCTCGGGACGAGCGTTCAGGAGGCCAGGACGTTCATCGAGAGCTACTTCGAACGGCTCCCGGACGTGCGGAAGTACCTGGACCGGCAGATCGAGCGCGCCTACCAGGAGGGCTACGTCGAGACCCTCGCCGGCCGCCGGCGGTATATCCCCGAGGTGAAGAGCAAGAACTACAACATCCGGCAGTTCGGGGAGCGGGCGGCCACGAACGCGCCCGTGCAGGGGAGCGCGGCCGACATTATCAAGATCGCCATGATCGAGATCCAGCGGGCACTGGACGCGCGAGGCGATGGGACACGCATGCTGCTCCAGGTCCACGACGAGCTCCTCTTCGAGGTGCCGGCCGAGGCGGTGGCGGACGTGACGGCGCTGATCACCAGGCGGATGGAATCAGCGTTCGAGCTGAATGTGCCGCTGCGTGTGGAGGTGGGGAGCGGGAACAACTGGTTCGAGTGCAAGTAGGCTGTTCCATGTCGTCCCGTCCCGCCATTCTTCCGCCCCAGCGCGTCGGTTATCCCTGGTGCGAACGGCCCCACCCGGGGGCCCGGCATCCAAGCTCAGGGAGGTACCGATGGCGCGGTCAGTGAACAAGCTCATCCTGGTGGGGAACGTGGGGCGGGACCCGGAGGTCCAGACCACCGGCAACGGCCACAAGGTGGCCCACTTCTCTCTGGCCACCAGCCGCCGAATCCCGAGGGAGAACGGGTTCGAGGAGCGGACGGAGTGGCACCGTCTCACCGTCTGGAACCGCCTCGCGGAGCTGGCCGACGAGTACATCCGGAAAGGCGACCGGCTCTACGTCGAGGGGCGCATCCAGTACGACTCGTACGAGCGCGACGGCGTGACCATCCCGACATCGGAGGTCTGGGTGCGCGAGCTGGTCATGCTCGGGTCCGCGTCCGGTCGGAGCCTCAGCGGGACCGCGCTGGACACGGCGGACGAAGAGGAGCCGGTCGAGGCGTAGCCAGCGCGCCGGCGCGGGTGATGCGGGAGCCGGATCGGGCGGCCGTCGGCCTGAGCGGGGCGCTACTCGGCCGCCCAGAAGGTCGACAACGCGTCCCCGTCCGCGCTCTCGCGGAGCTTCTCGAACGCGCGGTTGCGGATCTGCCGGATCCGCTCCCGGGTCACGCCCAGGAGAGAGCCGATCTCCTCCAGCGTCCGCTCCTCGCCGTCGTCCAGGCCGTAGTAGAGGTACAGGATCTTCCGCTCGCGCTCGGTCAGGTACTTCTCGAACATGCGGTCGAGGAACTCGCGCCGCGCATGCGACTCCACGCCCTCCTCGATGTCGTCGCTCTCGGCGCCGGCGAACCGCTCGCCGAACGATGCGCTGTCCCGGTCGCCCCGGTCGATGGGCGCGTCCAGCGAGAGCTCGGAGGCCGCCACCCGGCGCAGCGCACGCACCGTCTCGATCGGCTCTTCCATGTGCTCGGCGATCTCCTGGTCGGTCGGGGACCGGCCGAGGAGCTGCGTCAGCGCCGTCTCCGTGCGCGACAGCTTCACGAGGTTCGAGTTCTGGTTCAGCGGGATCCGGACCGACCGCGTCTGCTCAGCCAGCGCCTGGAGCACCGTCTGCCGGATCCACCAGACCGCGTAGGAGATGAACTTCACGCCCTTGTCCGGATCGAACTTCTTCACGGCCTTCAGCAGGCCCTCGTTCCCGATGCAAACCAGCTCCGCGAGTCCCAGGCCGCGGCCCTGGTACTTCTTCACGTAGGAGATGACGAACCGGAGGTTCGCGGTGACGAGACGTTCGGCCGCCTCCTTGTCGCCCTCGCGGGCGCGGGCGGCCAGCGCTCGCTCCTCGGCGGGATCCTCGATGAGCGGGTACTTCTCCACATCGAACAGGTACTGATCGAAGGAGTCCGTCGCCCGGGAGTTCACGAACATGGAAGAGTCCCTTTGTTCGGAGACGAAAAAGCAGCGAGCACCGTCGGCATCCGACGCTCGCTGCAAAGCGAATGAGGCGTGCGTGCGCTGTGTACGTTGATTCGCACGGGAGACCGGTTGGAGGAAGCTCCGCCTACAGACCGATGCAATATAGACGAAGGCAAAAATCGTGTAAACCCTCCTGAATGCCAGAAGTCAAGGCATCACGCCACGAACGGGGTGCCGGCGCCGGCCGGGTACACGGGCGGAGCCGGCGTGGGCTCAGGCGGCAGCGGCGTACAGGTGGGTGATGGCGACGTCCGGAGCCGGGCCGTCCTTGAGTATGAACAGGCGGTAGTCGGTCTCGGCGGAGTGGACGTGGATGGTGTCCGCCCAGGGTCCCCCCGTGGTCTCGATCGTCCGGGGCGCCGGGAGGTCGACGCGGCGGCTGCCGAACAGGGTCGCATAGATGAAGGTGGGCCCTTCGGGAGCGAGGACCAGCCAGCCGTTGCGGTAGGCTCCGGCGGACCGAAGCCCGTGCAGCGCGGCCCGGGTGGCGCGGGGCGGTGCGCTTCCCAGGGGCGGTGGGCCGAGGAGGGATCGGGCGCGCCGGGGGATCTCGTCACCCTCACGCCAGCGGCCGGGCTTGAAGAGCGAGCGGAGCCACGCGTCGACGCAGCGGAAGCCCAGTCGCGAGGCCCGCCAGTAGCGGGGTCCCACGAGCAGGAGGGCGGCGAGGACCGCGACGCCGGCGATCAGAGAGGCCCTCGGCTGAAGGAACGCCGCTGCGGCGAACGCGAAGGCCAGGAGGTCCTCGCCGAGGCTGATCCAGGCGGACCCGCTGCGGAGGGAAGCGTTGCGGGCGAGGCGAAGGCCGGCCTTGGTGCCGTGGATGGCGAGAGCGGCGCCGAAGGCGAGGACGGCGCCGAGCGCGACGAGGGCGGTGGGCTGTGCCCAGAGCACTCCAATGGCGAGGAGGGCGGCGGCCGGGGGTCGGACGAACGTGTGGATCGCGTCCCAGATGGAGTCGGCGTGGTGAACTTTGTCGATCACGGCTTCGATGAGGAACATGACGGCCGCGCTGCCGATCACGATTCCGCCCTCGAGCCCCTGGAGTCCGTGGGGCAGAGTGATGAGCCCGATCCGGGAGAGGATCCCGAGCGAGGCCACGGTCAGGTAGAGGTTCAAGCCGCAGGCGAAGCCCACGCCGAGGATCTGGCCGATGATGGTGCCTGTCATAGTGCTGCCCTGTGCGTCCGGTCGCGCGGTTGGCTACCGTGGCCGTCGGATCACGAGGGACGCGTTGATGCCGCCGAACCCGAACGAGTTCGACAGGCAGACTTCCGCGTGCAGCTCCCGCCCCGCGCCCGCCACGTAGTCCAGATCACATGCCTCGCCCCCGTCCTGGAAATTGAGGGTGGGCGGGATCCAGTCGGTCTCGAACGCGAGGCAGGTGATCCCTGCTTCGATCGCGCCCGAGGCGCCGAGTGCGTGCGCATGATACGGCTTCGTGGCGCTGACCACCACGTCACGCGCATGTTCCCCCAGCACCTGTTTGATGGCCGCCGTCTCCGTCGAGTCGTTGAGAGGTGTCGACGACCCGTGCGGGTTGATGTAGTCCACGTCCTCGGGCTCAAGCCCCGCGGAGCGGAGGGCGAGGCGCATGGCCCGGGCCGCCTGCGCGGCATCCGGGCGGGGCGCCGTCATGTGGTGCGCGTCGTTGGTGGTGCCGTAGCCCGCCAGCTCCGCGTAGATGCGCGCGCCCCGGGCGACGGCGTGATCCCACCGTTCCAGGACCAGGGCACAGCCGCCCTCGCCCATGACGAACCCGTCCCGCTCTCGATCGAAGGGGCGGCACGCGGCCTCCGGTTCGTGGTTGCGGGTGCTCATCGCCCGGATCAGGGCGAACGCGCCGAACGAGAGCGGGGCCAGCGGAGCCTCGACCCCGCCGGCGATGGCGAGGTCGCTGGTCCCGTCGCGGATGAGGCGAAACGCGTCGCCAATGGCGATGGTCCCCGATGCGCACGACATGGCGTTGGTGGCGTTGGGACCGGTGAAGCCGAACTCGATAGCGACGCCGCAGCTGGCGGCTCCGCAGAACGTGGTCAGGGCGACGCGCGGGTCGACGGCCCGCGTGCCCTGTCTGATCAGGTTGCCCACCTGCTGCTCGGCGTAGGCGATGCCGCCCAGGGCGGACCCGAACTGGACGGCCACGCCATCCGGGTCCGGGTCGCGAGCGTCGAGCCCGGCGTCCTCGAGGGCCAGCGCGGTGGCCGCGATGGCGAAGTGCATGAAGCGGTCGAGGCGCCGGACCTGCTTCGGATCCATGAAGTCGGCGGCGTCGAAGTCCTCCACCTCGGCCGCGATCCGGGAGCGCCAGGGCGAGGCATCGAAGCGCGTGATCTCCCGGACGGGGGAGCGGGCCGCCCGCAGCCCGGAGAGCAGCGCGTCGCGGCCGGTGCCGATGGCGGTGATGGGACCCAGGCCCGTGATGGCGACGCGGTGGGTCGGCGCGCCGTCAGGCATGGTGCTCCGCTCCCGACTCGCGGGCCCGACGCTCGGCCTCGGCGCAGACGCCGGCCAGCGTGCGGCGGGCGATGGCGCTGACGAAGCCGGGCCCGATCACCGCGTTCGCCGCGACCGCCCCGATCAGGGGCCACGAGGGACCGCTCCAGCTGTGAACGATCCGGACGAGCGTGCCCTCCGGGGCGGGGTGGAACTCCCAGACCACGTCCATGCCGCGGGTGATCCCGTCGACGTGGCGATAGCGGACCTCCGGCTCGTCCGGGTTCGCACGCATGTCGGACAGCCACCAGGTGGGCCAGCGGAGCGGGCCGCCGAAGTCGCGCCAGGCGGCCATCTCCACGGTGCCCCGGCCGAATTCCTGCCGGTCCGCGAATCGCACCCAGCGATAGTGGGGCAGGATCTCGGGCCACCGCTCCACGTCCGCGGCTACGTGGAACGCGTGCTCTACGGGTGCTGCGGTCACGTGCTCATCGATGCGAACCATCGGGGAGCCTCCGGCGTTGGGGGGACATCGCAAGGTTGGCGCACTGGCCTGCGGAAGCAAGATCCTTGCTCAGCGGTGCGGCCGGGCCCGCCTCGGGGCCGCTCACGCGTCCGCGCGGAGGACGAGACGATAGAAGGCGTGGCGGTGGACGCGGGGGTGTTTCAGCCCTGCCCGCCTGGCCAGGGCGCGCAGCTCGTCGGGGGTGAACGAGCGGCGGACGGAGAGCGGGCCGTCGTGGCGAGTGATGGGGTTCCGTCGCCAGGCCGTGGCGGCGAGGAGGCGTGCGCCCAGGTAGTTCGGGAGTGCGCGCTCGAGCTCGCCCACCAGGACGCGGCCGCCCCGGGCGACGCGTCCGAGCTCGCGCAGGGCGAGGACCAGGTCGTCTCCATCCAGGTGGTGCAGCGTCATGGAGAGGAGGGCGAGGTCGAACGCGGCGGTGGTGAACGGGAGCCGGCGCGCGTCCCCGCGCAGCATGCGGATCGCCGGGTCCGGGGTGCGTTGGCGGGCCACCCTGAGCGTTGCCGGGTGGAGGTCGACGGCGGTGATCAGAACCGGGCGCGCGCGGGTGTGGGCCCAGCGGGCGATGCTCCGGGGCAGGTCGCCGGAGCCGGTGCCCACGTCCAGGATCCGGGCGGCCCCCGTGCCTCGCGGCCACCCGGCGGCGACGTGGCGCAGCAGGGCGCGGCGCCCGCCGAGCCACCGGTTGACGGCGGCCACGTGGTCGAGCGCGGCCTCGAGCTGGTCCGGGTCCAGGTCCGGATGGTCCATCCGTTCGACCGTGGGGCCCGCCCGGGGGATCCACGTCATGGGGAGGGCCGCTGCCGGGGTGGGCCGCGTCGGGGGCGGGGCATCAGTTCGGGAAGTGCAGGAGGTTCCCGGTGACGGGCGGGATCCGGGATCGATCGAGCTGGGGATCGGAGAACGGGGCTGTGATGCCGAGGTACTCGCCGACGCCGATCAAAAGCTGGAGGCGGCCGATCCCGCCATCGGGGCCGACGGGGAACGCCGCGTCCACGCGGAACGTGTTGGTGCCTCGGGCGGGGAAGTTGGCCCGGATCCCGAATCCGACCGCGGCCCGCCAGCCACTGTCGGTTCCGTAGGGTGCTTCCCCCGGCCAGACGCGGCCCACGTCGGCGAAGAGGGACGTGCCGAAATCGGCCACGTCCGGGAACGGCCACCCGAGGTAGAACCGGTCCTCAGCGGTCAGGACGACCCGGCGACCGCCCGGAAGCCCCTCCTCGGGCCAGCCGCGCAGCGCCCGCTCCCCGCCGAGCGTCAGCTGGAACGGCGTCTCCATGTGCCAGCCCGCCGCGCCGGCCGCCCGGAGCACGAGGGTGTGTCGGGGCAGGAACGATGGCTGGAGGTAGACGAACGCCTCACCCTCCCCGAGGACGTCCTGCATCTCGTATTCGTCGGGCTCGGTGGAGTAGTCGCGGCGCACGTCCGCCCGCAGGCGCGTGCCGAAGAAGAGCGACGGTGGGCCCGCGGCGGCGTACAGGTCCATGCTGCCGTACAGATCGTTGTCGGTCTCCAGGCCAGGGATCGAGCGCGCGAACGCCAGCTCGACCTCGGCGCCGACGCGTACGTCCTCGTCGCCGTGGAAGCTGTCCAGCCCCCGCCGCTGCTGCCACTGAATGTTCCGCTTCCCGGCCAGCACGACGGCCCGGATGTTCCGGAGCGATTGCGTGAGGTCGAGCGCCCGGCCCCGGAGCGGGGCCGGCGCGGGCACGCGGCCCTGGTAATCGCCACCGACCACGAGCGAGACTGCGTCGTCGCCGCCGGGATAGGAGAGCTCCTGGAAGCTGAACCCCGCGCCCAAAACGGTGAGGTTGCCTCGCTGTCCGAATCGACGCAGGCCGGCCACGTGGAACCCTTTCCGTCGAACGGGGACCAGGATCCGGCAATTGGGGTGGCCGGGGCCGCAGTCCTCCACACCCAGATCGGGCGGGAGGATGTAGTCGAAGAGCCGGTCCTGGCGCTGGAACCATTCCCGGAACGCCCACCTCCCCGCCTCACCGAGGAACGGGTAGCGCACCTCCTGGTGCAGGAGCGTACCCGCGCGGGTCTGGCCCGCCGCCACCTCGAGGTCCCAGCGGGTGCGCAGGAGCTGGGGCGACTCGTAAAGCAGCCCGTAGGAGCGGTTCGCCTCGATGGCCCGGTAGAAGAACCCGAGGGAGCGGCCGGTGCCCAGCAGGTTCTGCTCCCGGATATCGAACTCCTCGAACTCGAACTGGCCGCTGAGGTCGAACTTCACGTCGACCTGGGTGGACCACTCGTCCTCCGTGTCCACCACCACGTGATAGCCCCCCTCGGGCTGCTGGATCCCGTAGGCATCGACGCGGCCAATGAAGTCGTGGGCCCGCAGCAGCCGCTCCGAATCCTCCAGCAGAAGCGGGTCGTAGCAGTCGCCCACTTCGAAGAGGAGCTCCCGCTCGATCACTTCTTTCCGGGTACGACGGTGCAGCTTGTTGGCCAGCGAGTACGCCCACTGGAACGCCGGGTCGAGCTCCGGGTCGGAGGTGTCGAATATGGAGTGATTGTCGATGAATATGTGGGTCACGACCCCCAACTCGCAGCGCTCGGCGGCGGGCACCGCCCGGTCCTGGCCCGCCGCGGGCCGGGCCGCCGGGACGAGCAGGAGCAGCGCCAGGGCGAGCGCCTGACCGGGCACGCGAACGGATCGTCGGGTCATGGATATCGTCAGGGGTGCGTTGCCGCCGGGTCGAGTGCCAGAATCGGGCCATGAGCCGGGGGGCGCAACGGTCACGAAACGGCGCGGCCTTCTTGCACTCGGCTGGGCGCCACGGTAGCCTACTCGTGCTCGGACAACGACCCCAACAAGAGGCACAATGGTAGATCGCAAGAGGGCTGCCCTCGATTATCACACGCAGGGACGCCCCGGAAAGATAGCCGTCGTCCCCACCAAGTCTGTCGGGACCCAGTGGGACCTGTCGCTCGCCTACAGCCCGGGGGTGGCGGAGCCCTGCCTCGCCATCGAGAACGACCCGGAGGACGTTTTCAAGTACACGGCCCGGGGGAACCTGGTGGCCGTGGTGTCGAACGGCACGGCCGTCCTCGGGCTGGGCAACCTCGGGGCGCTGGCCTCGAAGCCGGTGATGGAGGGGAAGGGCGTGCTGTTCAAGCGCTTCGCCGACATCGACGTTTTCGACCTCGAAGTGGACACCGAGGATCCGGACAAGATGGTCACGTTCTGTGAGCTGCTCGAGCCCACGGTGGGCGGGATCAATCTCGAGGACATCAAGGCGCCCGAGTGCTTCCAGATCGAGGAGCAGCTGAAGGAGCGGCTCGACATCCCGGTCTTCCACGACGACCAGCACGGGACCGCGATCATCAGCGGTGCGGGGCTGGTGAACGCGCTGGACATCGTGGAGAAGAAGATCGAGGACGTGAAGATCGTCTTCAGCGGCGCCGGCGCCTCGGCGATCGCGACGGCGAATCACTACGTCCTGCTCGGCGCCCGCCGCGAGAACATCTGGATGTGTGACAGCAAGGGGCTGATCACGAAGGAGCGGGCGGCCGAGCTGAACAAGTACAAGGCGGCCTACGCGCAGGACGCGCCCGCCAGCGACCTGGCGGACGTGATGAAGGGCGCCGACGTGTTCGTGGGGCTGTCGGTGAAGGGTGTGGTCGACCAGGCGATGGTGAAGTCCATGGCCGACCGGCCGATCATCTTCGCGCTGGCCAACCCGGACCCGGAGATCACGCCGGAAGAGGTGCGGGAGGTTCGGGACGACGCGGTCACGGCCACGGGGCGCAGCGACTACGACAACCAGGTCAACAACGTACTCGGCTTCCCGTTCATCTTCCGGGGCGCGCTGGACGTGCGGGCGCGGGCCATCACGGACAACATGAAGATGGCGGCTACGCACGCGCTGGCGGAGCTGGCGCGGCAGGACGTGCCGGAGTCGGTGGCACACGCGTACGGCGAGGAGACATTCGAGTTCGGGCCGCGCTACATCATCCCGAAGCCGTTCGACTACCGGGTGCTGCTGTGGGTTGCGCCGGCGGTGGCGCGGGCGGCGATGGAGGACGGCGTGGCGCGGCAGCAGCTCGAAGCGGAAGAGTACCGGACCATGCTGGAGGCGCGGCTGGGTCGGCGCCGCGAGGTGATGCGCGACATCATCCTGCTGGCGCAGCGGGACCCGCGTCGGATCGTCTACTCGGACGGCGAGAGCGATCGGGTGATCCGGGCCGTGAGCCAGGTGGTCTCGGAGGGGATCGCGAAGCCGGTGCTGCTGGGGCGTCCCGACCGGATCCGCGATCGGGCCCGGGAGCTGCACGTGGATCTCGGCGGGATCGAGCTGATCGAGCCCGGCGAGGACGCGGAATGCTTCGAGTCGTACGCGCGGCGGTTCTTCGAGCGGCGGCAGCGGAAGGGGCTGACGCTGCTGGAGGCCCGCGACCGCATGAACCGGCCAATCTATTACGGCAACATGATGGTGGCCGAGGGTGACGCGGACGGGCTGGTGGGCGGCGTGAACTCGTCCTATCCCGAGACGATCCGTCCGGCGTTGGAGGTAGTGGGGACGCTGCCCGGCGTCAAGACGGTGGCGGGGCTCTACATGATGGTCCTCCAGCACGACCTCATCTTCTTCGCCGACACCACCGTCAACATCGACCCGAGCCCGGAGGTGCTCGCGGAGATCGCGCTCCTCTCCGCCGATTTCGTGCAGCGGCTGGGCGTGGACCCACGCGTCGCGCTCCTCTCCTTCTCGAACTTCGGCTCGGCCCGGAACCCCGCATCGAACAAGGTCCGGGAGGCGGCGGAGCGGGTGAAGGAGCTGCGCCCGGAGCTCAACGTGGACGGTGAGATGCAGGCCGATACGGCCCTGGTCGCCGAGATCCTGGAGAGGCGCTACCCGTTCAACACCATGGGCGGCCCGGCGAACGTGCTCATCTTCCCGGACCTGAACGCCGCGAACACGGCGTACAAGTTGCTGTCGCGTATCGGCGGGGCCGAGGCGATCGGCCCGATCCTGCTGGGGATGGACCGTCCGGTCCACGTGCTCCAGCGCGAGAGCGAGGCGGCGGACGTGGTGAACCTGACGGCGCTGGCGGTAGTGGACGCGCAGCGGCACGGGCGCAGCATCATGGCCAAGGATTAACCGAAACGAGGACGAGGTCTTGGCGACGACGAAAGAACGAACCGCGCTCGATGCGTGCGGGCTGAAGCCTGCGGGTCGCGTCCACTGGAACCTGCCACCGGCGGAGCTCATCGAGCACGCCGTGTGGCGGGGCGAGGGGCAGTTGTCGGCGGACGGGTCGTTCGTGGCTGTGACAGCGCCCCACACGGGGCGGAGCCCGAACGACAAGTTCACGGTGAAGGAGCCGAGCACGGAGGACGAGATCTGGTGGGGCGACGTGAACGTGCCGCTGTCGCAGGAGCATTTCGAGGCGCTGCGCGACGAGGTGTGCCACTACCTGGACGGGCAGGACGATCTCTACGTCCGCGACGTGTGGGCGGGAGCCGACCCCCAGTACCGGCTGAACGTGCGTGTGGTGACGCCGAGCGCGTGGCACTCGGTGTTCGTGAACAACATGTTCCTCGAGCCGTTCGGCGATCATCGGGGCCACTTCCAGGCCCGGTTCACCATGCTGCACGCGCCGGAGTACCAGGCGGACCCGGAGAAGCACGGGACGCGGAGCGGTGCCTTCGTCGTCGTCAATTTCGCCGAGCGGCTGGTCCTGATCGGCGGGACGAAGTACGCCGGTGAGGTGAAGAAGTCGATCTTCAGCGTGATGAACTACCTGCTCCCGAAGCATGGGGTGCTGAGCATGCACTGCTCGGCGAACATGGGCGACGACTACGACGTCGCGCTGTTCTTCGGCCTGTCGGGGACGGGGAAGACCACGCTCTCGACGGACCCGGAGCGGCAGCTCATCGGGGATGACGAGCACGGCTGGTCGGAGGATGGCGTCTTCAACTTCGAGGGCGGCAACTACGCCAAGGTGGTGCGGCTGTCACGGGAGGGGGAGCCGCTGATCTGGGAAGCGAGCCGTCGGTTCGGCGCGATCCTGGAGAACGTGGTCCTGGATGAGAAGCGACGGCCCGATTTCGACGACACCTCGATCACCGAGAACACCCGCTCCTCGTACCCGCTGCGGCACGTGCCCCGCGCGGTGCGCGACAAGCGGGGCGGGCACCCCCGACACGTGATTTTCCTGACGGCCGACGCGTTCGGTGTCCTTCCGCCCATCGCCAGGCTGAACCGGGACCAGGCGGCCTACCATTTCCTTTCGGGCTACACCGCCAAGGTTGCGGGGACCGAAAGGGGGGTGACGGAGCCGAAGGCCACGTTCAGCGCTTGCTTCGGCGCGCCGTTCCTGCCCCTGCCGCCATCGACCTACGCGGAGCTGCTGGCCCGGCTGGTCGAGGAGCACGACGCCCAGACCTGGCTGGTGAACACGGGGTGGACCGGCGGCCCCTTCGGTGAGGGCCACCGCATGGAGCTGAGCCATACGCGGCGGATGGTCCGGGCGGCGCTCAACGGCGAGCTGGCCGATGTCCGCACCCACACCGACCCCGTCTTCGGGCTCCAGGTCCCGGACCACGTCCCCGGCGTGCCCGACGAGCTACTGCGGCCGCGGCAGACGTGGGAGCACCCGAGCGAGTATGACCGGCAGGCAGAGGAGCTCGCCGGAATGTTCCGCCAGAATTTCGAGAAGTTCGCGGCGAACGTGAGCGAAGGGGTGCGGAACGCGGGACCCTGAGGTCTGCCCCACCCCTCCGTCCCCCAGGTCTCTCCGCCCGCGAGGGCAGGGTCAACAATGAACCAGCCGGCAGGCTGAGATGCCAGCGGACACGGTGGGCGGAGTCCCTCCCTCAGGCGTGGAGGGCGGTGGCGGTGGCGGCGGAGCGGGCAGGGCGACGGTCGGGGCCGCCGGGCTCGTGGTACGCGACCCTCTCTGGGGCACCATCGAGCTGGACGCCACGGCCCGGGCGGTGGTCGACTCGGCGGCGTTCCAGCGGCTGCGCTACATCCGTCAGCTGGGGCTGGCGCACCTGGTGTATCCGGGAGCCCACCACTCGCGCTTCGACCAC
>JBKGZE010000005.1:0-18241 GCA_046545735.1 Gemmatimonadota bacterium
CATCTGGGCGCGAACCGTGGAGGACGCTCTGTACGCCCAGGGCTTCCTGCACGCGCGCGACCGCCTCTGGCAGATGGATCTGGTGCGCCGGGCGGTGCAGGGGCGGCTGGCCGAGGTCATGGGCGAATCGGCGCTCAGCACGGACCGGTTCATCCGTCGCCTGGGCCTGTGGGATGCGGCCCGGGCCAGCGAAGCGTTGCTGAACGAGCGGGAGCGGGCGTACCTGGCCGCGTACGCCGACGGGGTCAACGCCGCGCTGCGGACCTGGTCCGGCGCGCTGCCGCCCGAGTTCCTGGTGCTCGGGTACGAGCCCGAGCCGTGGGAGCCGGCGCACACGCTTGCCGTGGCCAAGATGATGTCGTTGACCCTTGCCCAGTACCACGAGTCCGTGAACGTGGCGCGGGCGCTCCGAAGGTTGCCGGAAGAGCGCGTCCAGTGGCTGTTTCCGGCGGTCCCCGAATGGGGTGCTACGATCCTGTCCAACGAGATCCCGGAGCCACCCGTCACGCCCGCGCTCGCGGCCACCCTCATCGACCGCTACAGCGTGGCCGCCGCATCGAACTCGTGGGTCATCGACGGCTCCATGACCGTCTCCGGCCGCCCCATCCTCGCGAACGACATGCACCTGGAGCTGCAGGCGCCGAGCCTCTGGTACCTGGTCGCGCTCCACGCCCCGGCCTCGGCGGCCGCGCCCGCCCTCGACGTGGTGGGCGTCAGCATCCCGGGCGCTCCGTTCATCATCACCGGCCGCAACCGTGCCATCGCCTGGGGCATGACCAACGCCTACGTGGACGACGTGGACATCTTCCTGGAGCGGCCGGACCCCGCCGACCCCACGCGATACCTGACGCCCGACGGAAGCCGTCGGTTCGAGGTCGTGCAGGAGACCATCCAGGTGAAGGGGTGGGACGCGCCGGAGGTCATGGAGGTCCGTCGCACGCGCCACGGGCCGGTACTGCCCAGTGAAGGCGCGCCTGAACGCGACACCCTCGGCACCGTCCTGTCCGTGCGCTGGACCGCGTTCGAGCCGACCACCGTCTTCCGCGGTGTCATCGGGTTCAATCTCGCCCGGAGCTGGACCGAGTTCGAGGCGGCCATCGACCAGATGGACGACCCGCACCAGAACCTGGTGTACGGCGACACCGCCGGCCACATCGGCTACGTCATGGGCGGAACCGTGCCCCTCCGCGGCGAGCGCAGGCCAGCCCCCGTGGCGCCGCGACCCGGGTGGACCGGTGAGTGGGACTGGCAGGGCGCCCTGCCGTTCGCCGAGCACCCCCGGGCCGTCGACCCGGAGGCGGGCTACATCGTCACCGCCAACAACCGCCAGGTCGCCGGGCCGATGGCCGACCTCATCAGCCAGGTCTGGAACGAGCCGTTCCGGGCCATGCGGATCGCCCAGATGATCGAGGACGGCTCCCGGCCGTACGATACCGATGCCGTCCTGGCCATGCAGATGGATGTCCTCGACCTCCGGGCCGAGCGGTACGTCGATCGGGCGGTCGAGGCCGCTGACGCCGCGGGGCTCACCGACGTCGCCGACGCCCTCCGGGCCTGGGATCACCGGGCTTCCGGCGACTCCCGCGCCGCACCGGTCTTCTACGCCTGGGTCGAGATCGTCCGCCGTTCCCTGGCCCGCCACCTCTACGAAGGCGCCGCTCCCGCCTACTTCCCGCGATCCACCGCCAGCGCAGTCCTCGAGCGAAGCGCGGTCCCGTGGGCCGACGAGCCCGGCGACGCCTACCGTCGACTGGCGGAAGAGGCCATGGAAGGGGCCGCGGCCGTCGCCTGGGGCCGCCGCTGGGACGAGTCGAACCGCGCCGTCCACGCCCACGCCCTCGCCGAAGTGGAGGCCCTCGACCGGCTCCTCGGCCTCAACATCGGCCCCGCGCCCCACTACGGCTCGCCCAGCACGGTCAACGTGGCCCACTGGGCCTTCTGGTCCCCCACCGACGACTTCCCGTTCACCACCACGGCCGGACCCAGCATGCGCCAGGTGATCGACCTCGGGAACACGGACGGCGCAGGAGGGTTCGTCATCCCCACCGGGCAGAGCGGGCTGCCGTTCAGCGCCCACTATGCGAATCAGACGCCCCTGTGGCGCGATGGCGGGCTCCTCGTGCTGCCCCTCGAGCGCGCGGCCGTCGAAGGCCTCGCCGAACAGAGACTGACCCTTCAGCCCGAGGCCGGGGGATGACCGACACGAACGAAAGCAGCCAGCGACGCGGCCGGGGCGACGACCAGCACGGCGCGCTCCGGGCCACCGGCCCCGGCCACCCCGCCGGCGACCTGGCCCACGACCGCGCCCTCGACCCCTTTGACGACGCCCTCGACGACGCCCTCGACGCCCCCGTGGACCTCGCCATCGTCGGGGCCGGCCCCACCGGCCTGAGCGCCGCGGTGGCCGCGAAGCAGGCGGGGCTCACCGCCGTGGTGTTCGACAAGGGCTGCCTGGTCCGCTCGATCACCCTCTACCCGACGTACGCCACCTTCTTCAGCACGGCCGACCGGCTCGAGATCGGGGGCGTACCCTTCATCACGCCCGGGGACAAGCCCACGCGCACGGACGCGCTCAAGTACTATCGGCGGGTCGCCACCGAGTTCGCCCTCGATCTCCGGCTGTACGAGGAGGTCGTCTCGATCCGCGGGTCGAAGGACGACTTCCGGCTACGGACCCGGCCGATGAACGGTGAGCAACGGGTGCTGCGCGCCCGCAACCTGGTGGTGGCCGTCGGCTACGCGGGCCAGCCGAACTACATGGGCGTCCCGGGCGAAGACCTGCCCAAGGTCCACCACTACTATGCCGAAGCGCACCCGTATTACGACCAGGACGTGATCATCATCGGGGCGGGGAACTCGGCCGTGGAAGCCGCCCTCGACTGCTACCGCGCGGGCGCCCGCGTCGCCCTGGTCCACTTCCTCGACCGGCTGGACCGGGGCGTCAAGCCGTGGATCCGGCCGGACATCGAGAACCGCCTGGAGAAGGGCGAGATCCGGGGGCTCTGGAATACCCGCGTCGCCGAGATCCTCCCGGACCGCGTCCGTCTCCGCCAGGAAGAGACGGGCGCGGAGTGGGAGGTCAAGAACGACTTCGTACTGGCCATGACCGGCTACCGCCCCGATCCGTCGCTCCTCCGCGAGCTCGGTGTCACCGTCCCCGACGACACCCTCATCCCCGCCCACGACCAGGAGACCATGCAGACCGATGTCCCCGGCGTGTTCATCGCGGGCGTCGTGGCCGGCGGGAACCGCCCCGACAGGGTGTTCATCGAGGACGGCCGACACCACGGCCCCCTCGCCGTGCGCGCGATCCTCGCCGAGCGGGGGCTCGAGCCCGCGCGCGAGATCTCCCTCGGCGTGCCGCCCAGCGCCCGCGCCTTCGACTCCGAGGCCGACGGCATCGGCTGGGACGAGCGGCCCGCCCCCGAGCCCGCCGGCCGCAAGCTGGGTTGACCCGCTCCACGGCCCGCGTTCCACCTCTTCGGGCGACCGGCCACAGGCGACCAGGGCCCGGCCGACGGCGCCCGGCGGACGGGGGACACCCCCGCCCTCGGATGGGGCCTTGGGTCGCGTTGACGGCTCCGTTATCATCCGTCTAGCTTGCTCAGGCTGGAGCTTGAGCCGGCCACCCAAACGTGAACTCATAGACATTGAAGGGCGGATCATGGCGACGACAAAGACCGACCTGCCTGTCGGCATCGAGGGCTTCGAGAACGAGCCGTACGAGGACTGGAACGAGCCGGACAACGTTCGGCGGATGGAAGAAGCGCTGGCGAAGGTCCGCTCGGAGCTGGGCAAGACCTATCCGCTGATCGTCGATGGCGAGGAGATCCACGAGGGCGACCTGAAGGACTCGATCAACCCGGCGAAGCCGTCGCAGGTGATCGGCCGCTTCGTGCAGGCCGACCGTGAGCTGGGCGACCGCGCCGTCGAGACGGCCCATGAGTTCTTCGAGACCGAGTGGAAGAAGACGTCGGCGCCGGACCGTGCCCAGGTGTTTTTCCGGGCCGCGGAGATCATGCGCGAGCGCAAGCTCGAGCTGGCCGCGTGGATGGTGTACGAGGTCTCGAAGAGCTGGACGGAGGCCGTCGCCGACGTGGCCGAGCTCATCGACTTCAACGAGTACTACGCCCGCAAGATGCTGGAGCTGGCGGGCGTGCAGGAAGTGGTGCCGTTCCCCGGTGAGGACAACGAGCTCCGCTACGTCCCGCTCGGCGTGGTGCTCGTCATACCCCCGTGGAACTTCCCGGCCGCCATCATGGGGGGCATGACCGCCGCCGCGCTGGTGACCGGCAACACGGTGGTGCTGAAGCCGGCGTCGACGGCCCCGGCCATCGCCTACAAGTACGTGGAGATCCTGCACGAGGCCGGGCTGCCGAAGAAGGCCCTCGCCTTCCTGCCGGGCCCCGGCAGCCAGATCGGCGACTCGCTGGTCGACCACCCCAAGACCCGGATGATCGCGTTCACGGGCTCGAAGGAGGTCGGGCTGCGGATCTTCGAGCGCGCCTCGAAGCACAACCCCGGCCAGATCTGGATGAAGCGGACGATCCTCGAGATGGGCGGCAAGGACGCCCAGATCGTGGACGAGACCGCGGACCTGGACGCTGCCGCCGAGGCCATCGTGGCCGGAGCCTTCGGCTTCCAGGGGCAGAAGTGCTCGGCGTGCAGCCGCGCCATCGTGGTCGAGGCCGTCTACGACGAGGTGCTGGAGAAGGCGGTCGAGAAGGCGAAGCAGCTGACTCAGGGCGATACGGCCGAGCAGGGCACGTTCATGGGCGCCGTGATCGACAAGAGCGCGTTCAACAGCATCCGCGAGTACATCGAGATCGGCAAGAAGGAAGGCCGGCTCGTGCTGGGCGGTGAGATCGACGAGTCCAAGGACGGCTACTTCATCCCGCCCACCATCATCGCGGACGTGGACCCGAACGCCACGATCGCCCAGGAGGAGATCTTCGGCCCGGTCGTCGCCTTCATCAAGGCGAAGGACTTCGACCACGCGCTGGAGATCGCCAACGGCACCGAGTACGGGCTCACCGGCGGCGTCTTCTCCTGCTCGCGCGAGCGGCTGGACCGGGCGAAGGAGGAGTTCCATGTGGGGAACCTCTATTTCAACCGGAAGATCACGGGCGCGCTGGTCGGCGTGCAGCCGTTCGGCGGGTTCAACATGAGCGGGACAAACTCGAAGGCCGGCGGCCCCGACTACCTGCTGCTGTTCACGCAGGCCAAGGCCATCGCCGAGCGGCGTCGCGACGACGTGAGCTGAGCGGGGCGGGGGCGGGTGGCTGGTGGCGGGTGGCTGACGCTGGTGGCTGGGGCTGGTGGCTGGGGCTGGTGGCGATTCTGTCGCCACTCGCGCTCGCCCTCGCCACTCGCCCTCGCCCTCGCCACTCGCCCTCGCAACTCGCCACTCGCCACTCGCAAGTCGGGCGGGGAACTTTCGGGACCTGGTGGGTAGCAGTACCCGGCGGCTCGACGAGCCGCGCACCAGGGAGATCAGGAGCCAGTATGCGGGCGCGGGAACAGATCCTGGAAGTGCTGGAGTCCATCCGGCCGGCGCTGCACAGCGATGGCGGGGACGTGGAGTTCATCGATTTCGATGACACCGAGGGCATCCTCCAGCTGCGGCTCCTGGGCGCCTGTGGGGAGTGCCCGATCTCGGAGGTCACGCTCCGACAGGGGATCGAGAGGCGGATCCTGTCCGCCGTACCGCAGGTGCGCGAGGTGCGGGCGCTGTAGCACGGTGCACGGACGCGGAGCACGGTGCACGGACGCGGACGGAGAGAGTGAGCGGCCGACGGCCTTCAGGGGCGTCGGCCGCTCTGTCACATACACACGAGGTTGGTAGGGGCATGGCGAGCAACGGATTGGAGACACGGGTGCGGGCGGCGTTGGACGGGGTGGTGAGTCCAGCCACGGGGCAGAGCGTGCTGATCAATCAGATCGAGGAGCTGGCGATCGAGGACGGCGTCGTCTCGTTCGGCTTCGCCCTGGGGCCGGAGGACCCCGGCACCCTGGTGCGGGACACGAGGGCGGCCGTGGAGGCCGTGGAGGGCGTCGAGCGGGTCCGGATCGATGTCCGGCTGCCGCAGAGCATGCAGGCGCAGGCGCAGGGCCAGCAGCAGGCACCGCAGCGGGAGGCGGCGCCGGGCTCGGTGCCCGCGCCCACGCCGCAGCCGGACCTTGTCCCGGGCGTCGACCGGTTCATCGCCGTCAGCTCGGGCAAGGGCGGGGTCGGCAAGTCCACCGTGGCCGCCAACCTGGCGGTCGCCCTGGCGCAGCAGGGGAAGCGGGTCGGGATCCTGGACGCCGACATCTACGGCCCCAACATCCCGATCATGTTCGGGGAGCGGCGCAAGCCGCGTGTCACCGGCGAGCGCGGGGCGGAGCGGATCGTACCGCTCCAGGCGCACGGGGTGAAGCTCATGAGTCTCGGCTTCCTCCTGGAGGAGGAGCAGCCGGCGATCATGCGAGGCCCGCTCGTCACGGGGATCCTGAAGCAGTTCCTCGAGCAGGTCGAATGGGGTGAGCTGGACGTGATGATCATCGACCTGCCGCCCGGTACGGGCGACGCGCAGCTGTCGCTGGTCCAGACCATCGACCTGGATGGCGCCGTCATGGTCACCACACCGCAGGACGTGTCCATCGGCGACGTTCGGCGTGGCGTCCGCATGTTCGAGCGCGTGGAGACCGAGGTGCTCGGGGTCATCGAGAACATGAGCGGGTTCATCTGTCCGGGGTGCGGAGAGCGCCACGACATCTTCGGTGCCGGGGGCGGCAGGGCGCTGGCGGACTCCATGGGCCTCCCGTTCCTGGGTGAAGTCCCCCTCGACACGGCCGTGCGCACCGCCGGCGACACCGGGCAGCCCACCGCCCTTTCCGCGCCGGACAGCCCCGCCGGGAAGGCGTTCAACGAGATCGCCGCCCGGATCATGGCGGCCGTGGAGGAGGGTGCGCCGGTGTGACGGAGCCGCCCCGCGTCACCATTCTCACGGATTTCGGAACGGTGGACGGCTACGCCGCGGCGATGGCTGGCGTCATCGCCGCGGTTGCCCCCCCGGCCCACATCGAGCACGCCGCCCATGACATCCCCCCGGGCGACGTCTTCACCGCCGCTCTCACCCTCTCCCGCTATGCGTTCCTCTACCCGGAGGGCACCGTCCACCTGGTGGTGGTGGACCCCGGCGTCGGCACCGAGCGACGCGCCCTCGCCGCCGCCATCGACGGCCGCTTCTTCGTCGCGCCGGACAATGGCGTCCTCACCCGCGTCCTCGATGGGCGGCAGGACGCGATCCTGGTGGCGATCGGTGAGCCCGACGGTATCGATGTGTCGGCCACCTTCCACGGACGGGACCTGTTCGCCCCCACGGCCGCCCGGCTCGTGCGCGGCGAGCCGTTGAGCGACCTGGGGCCGGGCGTCACCGACCCCGTGCTGCTCCCGCTCCCTTCGCCCGAGCGGACGGCGGACGGAGTCCGCGGCGAGATGATCCAGGTGGACCGCTTCGGCAACCTGGTCACGAACGTCCCGGCCGCCTGGCTCCGGCCGGAGCCAGGTCCGGATGGCCCGGAGCTCGGCGCACAGGAGCCCGGTGCCGGCCCGGCCGCGGGCCGAGCCCGGCGGGTGGAACGCGGCGGGGCTCGCCCCGTGGTCCGTGTGGAAGACCGCGTGGTCGGGCCGGTGCGCCGGACCTACGGTGACGTGGTATCGGGGGCGGTGCTGGCCCTGGTGGGATCGCTCGGGTTGCTGGAGGTCTCGGTACGGGACGGCAGTGCCGCGGCCCGGCTGGACGCCGGCCGCGGCACGCGGGTGACCGTCACGTTGTGAGAGAGCTCAGCTCTCGAGCCACTCCTGCTCCCCGCGGGTGAGACGCCGGTTCTTCGGCGCGAGCAGTCGCATGACCACGTAGCCCACCAGGAGGATCGGTCCCACGGTGAAGAGGAGGAACTTCGCGACCCCGAGGGCGAGGCCGAAGACCACGCCCACCAGGGCCAGTGCCACGGAAATGCCCACCAGGGCGACCAGTCCCACCAGGAACAACGTAAGCAGGGTTGACAGCATCGGTTTCTCCTCGCGCTACGGGGTGGCCGGGCTCAGCCAGCGGACCTTGAAGGTGCCGAAGGCGCCTTCCAGGTCCACCGTCAGACGACGCTCGGCGGACTCCCAGTTGTCCGAGTAGTACACGCCGTTCCGCTTGGCGAATCGGTGGCCGCTGAAGTCTGTGAGGAACGTGTCCTTGTCTACGCGGACGCCCACGTCCTCCGGCACGCGCAGCGTGGCCGAGCCGAGGGCCATGGTGATGTCGGCGAGGATGTCGTGCCGCCAGGCGCCCGAGAAGTCGAGCGTCAGGTCGCCCACGCCGCCCTCAACCACGACGCGCTCGCAGCCGGCGTTGCCGAGCCCTTCCGCCTCGAAGGCGGCGGCTCCCAGGGTCACGTCCAGCGACCTGCACCGTTCGCGGTTCGGTTCCGAGAAGAAGACGTGGGTATCGCTGGCCCCGGTCTCGATCTCCACGCTCGACAGGCGCAGCCCGCCAAGCTCCATGGTGGCTTCGACCGCGCCGAAGTCCAGGTCCAGGTCGAGCGGCACGTCCGGAGAGAGCGACAATCGCATGTCCCCGGACTCCGTGCGCAGCTTCACACCGTTGCCCATCCCTTCCACCCCCACCTCGAGCCGGCCGTCCCGGTATTCCGTCACCGGGTCGAAGGCGTCGGCGTCGTAGCGCATCTCCAACCGGTACAGCTCGCCCACGCCGCCCGGGGCGATCACCATCTCACCGGCACCGTAGCGAACGTGCACGTTCAGCCCCGATTCCCCAGCCAGCTGGCGGAAGCTGGTCACGTTCCGCCAGTCCTGGCCGGTCGCCGGACCGGCGGCGAGGCCGGCCACCGCGCCGGCCACAGCCACCGTCCTCAGCGCGCGCTCAAACATGGCTCGGCTCCTCGTCGAGGCCCTCGTCGCCCAGCATCGATTCTTCGCCGTTCACCGGGCGGGTGCCCGCCCGTGAGATCAGGACGGCGCCGAAGCCGACGGTGAAGGCGGCCCAGGTCAGCATCACGGCCATGAACTTGAGCAGCCCCTCGATGAAGCCCAGCCACGGCCCGGCCATGCTCACGATGTGCGCGGCGAGGAAGAGCACCAGCAGGAGCCCCACACCCGTCAGCACGTAGTAGTAGGAGTTGGCCCGGGTGAACCAGTCGTTCCCCGTGAAGCGCCGCTCGGCCAGCGCCTCACCGGCACCGTGGGCCACGGCCAGGTAGCCGCCGATCGCCGCCAGCACCACCGCCACCGGGAAGAGCGGCGCGAAGACCGGGATCAGCACGATTCCGATGATCGAGATGGCCAGGGCCAGCAGCCCCAGGATGTAGGCGGGCAGCACCAGGAACGAGCCCGCGAGCCCGACCAGCCCGCAGCGCAGCGTCTGCTGCCGCGCGGTGTCGGCGATCCGCTCCAGGTACTTCCGGCCGAAGAAGACGGCCAGGAAGCCCAGCCCCACCAGGATCGCGTAGATCACGAGGGTGGAGAAGATGCCGCCCAGGCCGCGGGTGAAGTGGCGCCACGGCGACCTCCAGTGGTCCGTCCAGTCCCGCGACTCGAATTCCTGGCGCAGGTCGCTGCGAACCTCGCGCTCGATCTCCCGACGCAGGTCCCGCATGGCCGGGCCCAGCATCCGGAGCTCCTCGAGCTGCTCCAGGCTCTCCAGCTCCTCAAGCCGCTCGAGCTTCTCCAGCCGCTCCAGTCCCTCCAGCGCTTCCGGGTTCTCGATCAGGCGCTCCATCTCCCGGATCCGCTCGTTCAGCCGCTGGATGCTGTCCGCTGCGTCGCCTGGCGCGGCCGGCGTCTGAGCGATCGAGGCCGTCCCGATGGCCGCTTCCAGCTCACGGTCGAGCCGTCGGCCCATGGCGGAGCCCTCCGGCGGCTCCCACTGCACCAGCAGATCCGCGAGCGCCGGAGTGGGCGTGTCCATCGCCCGCTGGAGCAGGTCCCGGAACGCGCTGTCGAGGGCATCGCGACGCTCGTACGCCCCGATCCGCTCGCCGTTCAGGCGCACCGCGCCGTCCTCGTCCAGGAGCATGGAAAGGCGGTCCCCATCCGGCAGCTCGAGCCGGAGCTCGGCCACATCCCGCGAGACCGCGATCTCGCTCGACAGGATCGGGCCCGCGGGCGCGGCAGGGGCTTCCTGCGCGGCCAGCGGCGCGGCGAGGAGGGCCGACCCCAGCAGGACCGGGCCCAGACAGGTATCAAAAGACATACGACGCATGTTCGGTTCTCCGCGCTTGCGTGCGGAACAGGTTCTGGTACAGCACGTAGATGCTGCCCACGGTGACCAGAGCGAAGGTGACAGCCGCGAGTCCGATATCTCTGTGACCCAGGGACCCGACCAGCTCCAGCGCCTGGGTCAGCCACGTGGCGATGCTCGTACCGGCGAATCGAGCCAATGCCCAGTGCCAGCTGGTCGAGAGCACCTGCCCGAGCGCGTCGTTGGCCAGCGTCCACAGCCCCTGCGCCGTGACGCCCGGCTGCGACATGACCCAGCCCACGAGCAGGCTGGCGCCCACGACCGGCAGCGCCAGCACCGCGGCCGCGGCGGCCCAGGCCCGCGTGGTCTGCGGCACGAGCCGCTCGGTCCATGCGGTGATGCCCGCGAAGGCCGGCTTCCGCACCCGCACCTCCGTCATCACCCGGTCGGCGAAGCCGGCCGAGGGAGCGAAGGCGGTCAGCCCGGACAGCGCTTCGAAGAGCGACCGGAGCTCGGCCACCTCGGCGCCGCACTCCGCGCACTCCACGACGTGCGCGCGCACCGCCGCCCGCTCGGCCCCGTCGAGGCTCTCCTCGGCGTAGGCCTGCAGTCGCTCGGTGCTCGGATGCAGTCTCTCACTCACTTCAGTCGCTCCGTTCTCCATGTTCGACCTACCCTACGGGCATTCCCGATCGAGAGTTTCACGCTCTCAAATGCTCCAGCTTCTTCCGCAATTCATTGCGCCCGCGATGGATGTACGTCTTCACCGTGCCCAGCGGCAGGTCCATGATGTCCGCGATCTCGTCGTACGGTCGGCCCTCCACGTGCCAGAGGAGAATCGCCTCCCGGTACTGGGGCCTCAGCTCGCCGATCGCCAGCTCGATCTCCGACCCGATCTCCTGACTCTCCGCGTACCGCTCGGGGTCGATACCCCGGTCCGCCGGCGTGAACGAGGTCGCCTCCGCCTGCTCCTGGGTTCGGGCATGCGGTGAGCCATCCAGTGACAGGGTGTCCACTTCCTTCTTGCGGAGGTGATCGACGGTGGTGTTGTGCGCGATCTTGAAGATCCACGAGCTGAACTTGTACGCGGGGTCGTACCGGTCCAGCGCGTTGAGCACCTTGATGAACGTGTCCTGCGCCAGGTCTTCCGCCAGCTCCCGGTCCCGCACCATCCGGTAGATGACGCTGAAGACGGGCCGCTGGTAGCGGTGGATCAGCTCCCTGAACGCCGACTCACGGCCCTCCCGGGCGTGTTTGATGACGTCCTTGTCGGATAGCTGCTCGTAGTCCACCGGTTCCCGCGGGTTCTGCGGATCAGCGCGCGCACCTCCCCGTACGGCCCCCGAGGTGCGCGGGTTTCGGGTCCGGGCCGCGCGCGCCGGCCGCGGGCTTGTTCCGGCGACCCCGCCCGCCTAGCTTCGCGCCCCGGAGAATCATCCAATGTACGCCGGAGCAGCACCGTGCGCGACGCGCAGCGGCACACCGATCTCCTGGCCGATCCGTCCGACAAGGCGGGCTCGGTGCGACGCATGTTCAGCGACATCGCGCCGCGCTACGACCTGCTGAACCACCTGCTCACCCTGAATATCGACCGTCGCTGGCGGCGGCTGGCCGTCGACTGGCTCCTGGAGGATACCCCTGCGGACGGCCGGTTCCTCGACGCCTGCGCAGGGACCCTGGACCTGGCTGTGGAGGTGGCCGGGCGCGACGCGTTCCGCGGCACCGTGGTCGCCTCGGACTTCGCCCGGCCCATGCTGGAGAAGGGGCGGCCCAAGGCGACGGGGCTGCCCGTCCTGCCCACCTGCGGCGACGCCCTCCGGCTGCCGCATCCCGACGGCGCCTTCCACGGAGCCATCGTCGGGTTCGGTGTGCGGAACTTCGCCGATCTCGATGCCGGCATCGCCGAGCTGACCCGGGTCCTCGCCCCCGGAGGACGGCTCGTGATCCTGGAGCTGAGCCTGCCTGCCTGGCGGCCGCTGCGCCGCCTCTACGCCCTCTATTTCACCCGTTTCCTGCCGTGGCTCGGTCGCCGGATCTCCGGTCACGACGCCGCCTACTCCTATCTCCCCGCCTCGGTCCGAGATTTCCCGGGCCCCGCCGAGCTGGCGGCGCGGATGGTGCGCGCCGGGCTGGACGAGGTCCGCTGGCGCCGGCTCATGGGCGGGATCGCGGCCATTCACAGTGGCCGCCGCCCGAGCGTGCGGCGCCCGAGCCAGTCCACGGAAGGGGCAGTGACGAACGGATGAGGATCGGACTGATCAGCGACACGCATGGCCGGCTCCGCACCGAGGTCTTCGAGCTGTTCGAGGGCGTCGATCGGATCCTGCACGCCGGCGACATCGGCCCGCTGGACCTCCTGGTCGAGCTGCAAGCCGTCGCCCCCGTCACCGCCGTGTACGGGAATACCGACCGGTTCGATGTCCGTGGGAGCGTGGACGAGGTGGCCGAGGTCGAGCTGGCGGGCCGCCGCGTGGTCGTGCTTCACGGCCACCAGCTGGGGTCGCCCACGCCCGACGGCCTCCGGGCGCGGCACCCGGAGGCCGACATCATCGTCTACGGCCACACGCACCGGCCGCTCGTGGACGACAACGGCATCCTGGTCGTGAACCCCGGCTCCGCCGGCGCGCCGAGGTTCGGGATCCCGCCGTCCGTCGGGATCCTGGAGCTCACCGGGACCGCGAGCGTCCGGCACCTGGAGCTGCCCCACTGACGGACGAGCCCGGAGCTCAGAAGTCGTACGGCTCCACGTCCGGATCCGTCGCCAGCTGTCGCAGCGCCGCGTCAAAACTCTCGCTCTCGGCCATGTCCGTCCGGAAGCGTCGGAACGTCTGGCGAATGCGCCGCTCGCGGAGGGCCCGGTCGGGGGTCGGAGGCGTGTCGACCCAGTCGGGCTCGTTCGGGTCCGAGGTCTCGACGTCCGGCCGCGGGCCATCGAGGGGCTGCACACTGATCCCGGCCATGGCCAGCGCCAGGCCGTAGGAGGGATTGAGCCCCTCGTCCAGGGCGAGGTCGTGTACCTCGCCCGCGGTGACACGGTCCAGACCGTGCTCTTCCGCCCGCTCGATCAGCGGCTCGCGGCGACACTCGTCCGCCCCGCCCAGCTTCTCCAGCGCGGCCGGGACCCGCGCCAGACGGCGGCCGAGCTCCGTTTCCCGGGAAATTCCGTCGTTGCTCATGCAGGGTCGGAAGTGCAAGCGGCGTACCCGGGAGCGGGGATTCCGCACGCTGGCCGGCTCCGGCCAGCCCGGGCCGGCGGGCGCCGCCGGTCAGACCGGCTCGAGACGCCGGTGCTCCCCCGGGCGCCGGCGGAACCAACGCTCCACGAGCAGCATCTCGGCGAGGCCGTCGCCTCCGATCCGCGCCGGCGTCGGCGGGGGCGCGGCCAGGAGGCGATCGATCCGGCGGTGCAGCGCCCGGCGGGCGACGCGGTCGCGCGGGGCGGGAAGCTCGGCCCGGACCAGTCCGCGAGCGAGGAGGTAGACCCGGTCGTCGCCCTGGTGCCCTGCCACCCTGTAGATCCCGGTCAGGCTGTCGAGAGCGCGCTCCATGCGGAGCAGCGACACCCGGAGGCCGCGCAGCGCTTCCATCCGCTCGACCACGACGGCCGCGTACTCGAACAGCCAGCGGCCCACCGCGCGCTCGAGCTGCCGCTGGAGCCCGTCGAGCGGCGCGTCGCTCTCGCCACGCAGAAACGACCGCGCCACGTCCAGCCTCGCCCCGTACTCCCGCTCCGTGCACCCCGCCGCGCAGGGCGCCAGGCAGCGCCGGAAGTCCGCCCGGGGGCAGAGCGGCTGATGATCGGTGTCGAAGAGGTCGCCCTGGTCGGCGAACCGCAGCGGCGTCGTCGCCGGACAGTCCCGGAGCTCCAGCGCGTCCACCAGCACCCGCACGGCCGACCGCGCCCGCTCTGCCCCGAGCACCGGACCGAAGTACTCCGAGCCGTCATCCACCGGCCGCGTGGTCGCCAGCACCCGCGCCGCCGGCTCTCGCGGGATGCGGAGGAAGCAGACGGCACGCTCCTTCTTGTGCTGCACGTTGAACGGCGGACGGATCCGTCGGATCTCCCGGAACTCCTCGAGCAGCGCCGCGAACTCGTTCGCGTGCTCGTCCCACTCCAGCCGCTCCGTGAAGCCAAGGATCTCCGCCGCCTTCTCGCCTCGGTCCGCCCGGAAATAGCTGAGCAGGCGGCTCCGGAGCCGGATCGACTTCCCCACGTACAGCACCTGCCGCCCCGGGCCGAGCATCCGGTAGACGCCCGGGCGGTTCTCGGCATGGGCCCGGACGTGCTCCCGAAGCGCCCGCGCGGGGGTGGCGGCGGCAGGCACGCCCGCCCGCGGCGCGCCATCGTCCGCCCGCGACGCGCCGTCGGGAGCCGGGCGTGTGGTCGAGGAGAGGAGGGTCGGAGCGCGCGGTTCGGTCGTGGCCATGGACCGCCAATAGTGGGGGTTCGGCCTTTGTTCGGCAAGCGCCCCGGACGGCGCGGAGCCGGATGGGACGCACGACCGGGGTGTGCCCTCTAGCGACCGGTCACCTTCAGGATCCAGTCGGCGATGGCGCTCATGGCGCCGGGCGCGAAGGTCTCCTCGATCTGACCGTATTCCATGGGTGCGCCGGTGGTGGCGTGCTGGAAGAGGTGGTTCAGCCGCGGGAGCACCCGCACGTCCCAGGCGGGCGCGTGGGAGGCCTCGAGCGCGCGTCGCAGTGCGGGCTCGTTCTGCGCGGGCGGTACCTGCAGGTCCAGCTCGCCCAGGAGCGCGAGGGTCGGAACCTCGAGCTGACGGAGCTCCGGTCCGGGGTCGTGTGCGAGGAACGATCGCATCCAGGGGGAGAGCACCTGGCGCACGCTCCGCTCCACCAGGCTGTCGACGGCCGCGGCCGGGGTGAGCCCCGCCTGGGCCCGCTCCGCGGGGGACAGGTCCGCGATGCTCTCACGGAGCGCCCGCCGCAGCGCCCGCTCCGCCTCCGTCGAATCCGCGGCCTCGCGCACGATCCGCTGGAGCTCGCTCTGCTGGGCGACCTGTCCGGCTATGGCCGATTCGTCCTGGCCCATGGCGCGCCCGATGGCCGCCACCTGGAGCCGGAGCAGGCTGTCGCCGGGTACACCTGGGGGGGCCAGCAGGACGAGCCACGCGACGTCGTCGGTCTGGTTCGCCACCATGGGCGCGACCAGCCCGCCCTCCGAGTGCCCGATCAGCCCGATGGCGTTCCGGTCGATACCGGGCCGGCTCGTCAGGTATTCCACCCCCGCGGCGACGTCCGTGGCGAAGTCGGCCGAGGTGGCCGCGGCGAAGTCGCCCTCCGACTCGCCCACGCCCCGATCGTCCACCCGCAGTACGGCAATGCCTTCGCGGGTCAGGTGGTCCGCGAGCACCAGGAACGGACGGTGCCCCATGATCGCCTCGTCCCGGTCCTGCGGGCCGGAGCCCGAGATCAGGAGCGCCGCGGGGAAGGGGCCCTCTCCGCGCGGCGTCGTGAGGGTCCCCGCGAGGTCGATCCCCGCCGCCTCGTTGGTGAACCTCACCTCCTCCACCTGGTAGGGGAACGGCGGCTCGGGATCCTGCGGTCGGACCGGCGCGGTCGGGGCGTCGGTGCGCATCAGCTCCAGCGGGAAGTCCATGCCCCCCTGGGCCCACGACCCTGTCATGGTGTCCCCGGCGAGGGTGCCGCGGAACGCGCCGTTGATGGCGTCCAGTCGGAGGACGACCGAGTCGCGGGAGACCGTGACCGCCGTCACGGGGATGCCGAATCCGCCCTGGTCGGGGCTGTCCATGGTGGCCGTGTAGCCCTCGGAGCCTCGTTCGATGTGGAACACGATCCGCAGCTGCGCGCCGGGAACGGTCAGCGTGCCCAGCCAGCTTCCGGCCGGCTCGGGTGTCTGCGCGCCCGCGGCTCCCGCGGCCAGGAGGAGCGCCACAGCGGGGAGGATCGAGCGCAACGCTGCGTTCGCGAGGATCGAGCGCAACGCTGCGCTCGCGGGGATCGAAGCGGGGTCGATGGTCGTCATGTCTCGATACGCGCCCTGTTGTGCGTCGCGGGTGAAGCTCGATGGAGTTACACCGGACGCTCTGCGCCGGTGCCGGCTGGAGTACGCCGGCCAGCTGTCGGGGCTTCAATGCGCGGCCGTTCCCCGTGCAGCCGACCGGGGCGACCGGGGCGTCCGGGGCGTCCGCGGAGCCGTCCGGGTTGCCCGCGGGGCCGTGTTGATAATCGTGGTCGGCGGCCCCAGTTTCGGGCTTTCTGCTATCCTGTTTCCGGAGGATCGCGACGATGCACATTCGGCGGCGGTCATGATCGGCCGCCCGCGGCACGAGGTCGTCCATCGGCTCTCGTGGGCGACGACGGTTCTGGTCGGGTTCGCGGTGGCAGCGGGAGTGCTGCAGCGGGAGATCTACCGGGACAACGACCTGGTGGCGGCCACGTGGCTGGGCAACGACCTGGTGACGCTGGCCGTGGCCGTTCCGCTCCTGGCGCTGGCAACGCGTCGATCCGCTCG
Organism: Gemmatimonadota bacterium; assembly: GCA_046545735.1. Classification (GTDB taxonomy): domain Bacteria; phylum Gemmatimonadota; class Gemmatimonadetes; order Longimicrobiales; family RSA9; genus JAWVYT01. The sequence continues at coordinate 16,729 of JBKGZE010000005.1, forward strand.
CGGTTCCATCCGGTGGCGTCTCGTGCTTCTCGGCCTGCTCCTCTACGCGTTCTACGGCTACGCGTTCTACCTGTTCGGGGCCGCGTTCAACGCGCTGTTCCTGGTGTACGTGGCGATCATGGTGACGTCAGGCGGCGGTCTGCTGCTGGGGCTGGGGGGCCTGGATGTCTCGGCCGCGGCGAGCGGCTTCCGGGATGCGGTGCCGGCCCGGGCGGTGGCGGCCTTCATGCTTGCGGTCGGCGTGCTGCTGGGCGGCTTCTGGGTGGCGCTCTCGGTGGCGTACCTGTTCACGGGCGCGCCTCCGCCGATGGTGGAGGCGACGGCTCACCCGACCAACGTCACCGGCGCGCTCGACCTCTCGATCGTGGTCACGCTCGGCCTGCTCGGCGGCGTGTGGCTGTGGCGGCGGCGTCCCTGGGGCTACGTCCTCGCCGTGATCTGGACGGTGAAGGGGGCGGTCTACATGCTCGCGCTGAGTGCCGCGGCGGTGGCGGCGTGGCGCTACGGCCCCGCCGCCGACATCGCCCAGGTGGCGCTGTGGGCGCCGATCGGGGTGGGCTCGGCGGCGAGCGCCCTGGCGCTGCTGGTCGGGTACCGGGAGTCGGGAGCGCGAGGGGTCGAAGACCGGGCCGCCTGAAAGAGGCGGAGCCCGGACCGTCCGCCGGGGCGGCCCGTCAGTCGCCCGGGAGTAGCGGCTCGACGCGCTCGGTGTCGGGGTCGGCGCGGTCGTGGGGCCGGTCGCGGAAAGCGACCAGCAGGTGACTCACTCACGACTGGCACTCCGGGCAGTAGAAGGCGCTGCGGTTGGTCATCACTCTCCGCTTGATGGCCGTGCCGCACTCGGGGCAGGGCTCGCCTTCGCGGCCGTAGACCCGCAGGAGCGGCGCGAACCCGCCCGCCTCACCGGACGCGTCCCGGTAGTCGGAGAAGGTGGTGCCGCGGTGCTGGATGGCCCGGGTGAGCACGGCGCGGAGAGCGGTGCGGAGCCGTTCCGCCTCGGCGCGGCTGATCCGGTGCCCGCGCCGGGTGGGGCGGACCCCGGCGCCGTGCAGCGCCTCGAGGGCGTAGATGTTCCCGACTCCCGCCACGCGCCGCTGGTCGAGGAGGAAGTTGCGGACCGGGGTGCGGGTGCGCTTGAGCAGTCGCCACAGGGCGTCCGCCGTGAACGCGTCCGAGAGGGGCTCGAGGCCGAGCTCGGCGTCGCGGGCCGCCCAGTCCTCCGGATCGTAGTGCTGGAGCAGGCCGAAACGCCGGACGTCGTCGTACAGGAGCGAGCGGCCGTCGTCGAGGTCGAAGGTGACGGCCACATGGCCGAGCTCTCCGGCCCTGGGCGCGTCGCTGGTCACGAGCCGGCCCGTCATGCCCAGGTTCACGACGAGCCGCCCGTCGCGCTCGAGGCGGAGCACCACGTTCTTGCCGCGCCGACCCACACCGGCGATGGTGCGGCCCACGACGCGGGCGCGGAAGTCCGCCGGGGAGCCGCGGAGCCGGCCGCCGACGCCGTCGGCGTCGC
>JBKGZE010000006.1:0-16685 GCA_046545735.1 Gemmatimonadota bacterium
ACCCTGGTCTTCGCCGCCGGCCACTCCGTCGGCGACTGGGACGTGATGGGGGGCGCCGGCCTCTTCGTCGGGGCGAGGGGGCACATCGATACGCTTGAAGCGCCGGCCCCGGACGGGACCGGATCGCTCGGGAGCGGCTCCGGGATGATTACGCTGCCGTCGCCTGTTAAAGGTGGACGCTGAGCAGCTGTCCGGTAGTCCTTGAGTCGAGACGTAGCCAACGGTTGTTGCGTCCCCGGTCGAACCGGTCGGGGGCGCAACGGCGGTCGGCGATCCGGCGGGCGGGGTATGCGGGGTTCAAGCGTAATGTGGCCGTTGCGATGGGGAACTGGCTCGCGGCAGTGGACGAGCCGCCCGAGGAGGCGGTGGCAGCGCTCCAGAACGCCCTGGAGGACGCCGAGCCGCTGGTTCGGGAGCACGCAGCGTGGGCGGTGGAACGATTAGTCCGGTGAGAAGCTGCGGGCCTGCTTCAAGGTCGCGAGGAGGTCGAGGTCCTCGGCCCACTGCAGCAGGGAGCCCGGATCCACGGTGTCGCCACTGATCCGGAGCATCATCGCCACGTCCCGCAGGTGCCGGTCCGATCCGGAGTGCTCGAAGTACTCGAGCTTGCGTAGGATTACGTACTCGATCGGCGCGACCCAGATCCTGCCGCCGCCCACCTGCAGACGGGCCCGCCGGCCAAAGGCCCACGCGATCGGTCGGTCGTCGCCAGCAAGATAGACATCGGCGCGTAGCGCGGTCTCACGGTGAACCACGTTGAAGTGGCCGCCTTCCGGCCGCGAGGTTTCGTCCTCGAGAGTCTCCGCCGGCGGGACGTAGAACGTGGCCGGGTCAAAGGCCGATTCCAGAGCGGTGATCTCCGGGTGCCGCAACTGCATGACGATGTCGACGTCACGGGTGACCGGGGGTCGCCGTAAATGACGGACGCGACGCCGCCGGTGATCATGTACGAAAGGCCGATGGCCTCGAGCGGCTGGACGAAGAGCCCGATGAGGTCAGGGTCGGTCACCGCCGACCAGCTTCCAGGCTCGGGTCCGGACCTCGGGTTCCGAAAGCTCCGGTTGCCGCGCCCGGACGACCGCCGCCTTCAGCTCCCACGCCTGACGTATCAAGGCGTGCATGACGGCCAGCTTCTGCTCCGGGCTCATCCGGCGGAGGCTGTCGGTTTCGCGTACTCGACCAGGTCGTCGATGAGGTCGAGCGATGACCGGATCGAGGCGCTGATCCGGTCCAGGCTCTCGGACTGCTGCGGAGCCATGTCCCCCTTGACCCCGCTGACCAGGATTTCCGCGTGTCCCAGCGCTGCTCCGAGCGGGTTCTTCACGGACCCTGGCGCTGTCGCTCACGAACATGACGGCGCCCAGCACATCGTCACCCACGATGAGCGGCACCACTACGAAGGATCCCATGCCCAGTTCGCGCAACGCCCGGAGGTTCTCCTCGTTACGGGCGAACTCAACGAGCATCTCGTCGGTCACCTCCTCGATCACGTAGGTCTCCCGGGTCCGCATGGCCACCGGCGCCCCGATCGGGTCCTCCGTCCACGCTCCGAAGTTCGGTAGCGACAGGCGGGCCACCGACCTGAGGGCGGACTCGTAGACCTCTGAAGTCCGGACAAGGTCCAGGATCTCTCGGAAGGTGAGACGAGTCGCCGCGGCCGGATCGCGCAATCCCTTGGCGCTCCTTCCGGCATTGGCGAGCGGCGTGGGAACGACTCCCTCACCCTTGGGCGGCATGTATTCTCCCTGGCGGCGATACGTGACGATCCGAGTGAGTCCCAAATGGCGCAACAATAAGGCCGACGAGGACACGGGAGAACGGCGGTGCGGGCCTCGGCCTGGCCATTGCCCGGCCCTACGCCCGGCTCCTCGGAGGCGACGTCGATGTGAAGAGCGTCGTGGGGGAGGGTAGCACATTCTCCCTTTGCCTGCCGCAAAGTTCGTCGTAGCGCGCACGGGGAGCGGTCGCGCTCACGCCCGCATGCGGCTCCCCGCTTCCCGCGCTATCTTGAAGGCGCCGGCAAGCTCGACCCCCGAATGGCCTCTTACGTCCGCAGGATCGCATGCCAGACGACAGCGTCTCTCCCGACACCCCGGGATCCGCCGCACCGGACGACGAGGAAGCCCCCACCGTCGTCGGCGTCGGCGCGTCCGCGGGCGGCCTCGCCGCGCTGAAGACGTTCTTCGCCGAGGTCCCGGCCGACAGCGGGGTAGTGTGGGTTGTGGTGGTGCATCTGTCGCCGGAGCACGAGAGTCATCTGGCCGAGCTCCTCCAGCCCCACGTACGGATGCCGATCCAGCAGGTGGCGGAGACGGTGCCGCTGGAGACGGACCGGGTGTACGTGATCCCGCCGAACGCGAACCTCAGCGCCATCGACACGCACCTGCGGCTGAGCGATCTGGAGGAGCACCGCCGGGAGCGTGCGCCCATCGATCACTTCTTCCGGACGCTCGCCCGGACCCACGACGGCCATAGCGTTGGGGTGATCCTGACCGGAACGGGGTCGGACGGCACGCTGGGTATCCGGGAGATCAAGGAGAAGGGCGGCCTCACGGTGGTGCAGGACCCGGGCGAGGCGGAGTACGACGGCATGCCCCAGAGCGCCATCGCCACCGGCGTGGTGGACCAGGTACTGCCGCTGGCGGAGATCCCGCAGGCCGTCCTCGGGTTCGCCGGGACGCACCCGCGGGTGACGGGGTCGCAGGACGAGGCGGACGAGCCGGCCGAGGTGGACGAGGCGGAGGAGCGGCAACTGCTGCAGAAGGTCTTCGCCGAGATCCGGTCACGGACGGGGCGCGATTTCGGCCGCTACAAGCGAAGTACGATCCTGCGGCGGATCGCGCGGCGGATGCAGATCCGGCGGATCGAAGAGCTGGACCAGTACCTGGAGCTGCTGCGTGGGGAGGCCGACGAGGTCCGTGCGCTGGCCGACGACCTGCTGATCACGGTCACCAGCTTCTTCCGGGATCCCGAGGTGTTCGAGGCGCTGGAGAAGGAGGTGATTCCGGGGCTCATGGAGGGGCGCGGTCCGGACGAGACGGTGCGGGTCTGGAGCGTCGGCTGCGCCACGGGCGAGGAGGCGTACTCACTGGCCATCCTGCTGATGGAGGCGGCGGCCCGGCAGGACGCGCCCCCGCGCATCCAGGTGTTCGCCAGCGACCTCCACGACACGTCGCTGAAGAAGGCTCGAGACGGCTTCTACCCTGGCGACATCACCACGGATGTCGCACCCGCGCGGCTGAAGCGCTTCTTCACCGAGGAGGACGGCGGCTACCGGATCCGGCCGGAGGTCCGGGACGTGATAGTCTTCTCGCCCCACGATCTGCTCGGAGACCCGCCGTTCTCGCGGGTCGACCTCATCTCCTGCCGGAACGTCCTGATCTACCTCGACCGCGAGGTCCAGCGCGACGTGGCGGATCTCTTCCACTATGCCCTGCGGGGCGACGGCTATCTGGTGCTGGGCGGATCCGAGACCGTGGAGACCCGGGAGCTTTTCCACGTCCAGGACAAGAAGCACTGCATCTACCGGCGCCGGAACGTCCCGGGGCCCGAGCCCCGGCTGCCCGTTTTCCCCATGGCCCGGGGTCGTCGGGCAACGGGGGAGGGAGGCGCCGTCGAGGTCGAGCCGCAGGCCTATGGGGAACTGCATGAGCGGATCGTGGAGCGCTTCGGCCCGCCCAGCATGCTGGTCAGCCCGGACGACCGGGTGGTCCACCTCTCCGAGCACGCCGGCCGCTACCTGGTCCATTCCGGTGGTGAGCCGACCACGAATGCCTTCATGGTGGTGCGCGAGGAGCTCCGGATCGAGCTGCGATCCGCCCTGGATCAGGCGCGGAAGCGCCAGGCACCGGTCCAGACGCAGCCGCGGACGGTTCGCTTCAACGGCGAGAGCGCCGACGTGGTGATGGATGTGCGGCCGAGCCTGGATCCAGAGCAGGTGGGTTACGCGGTGGTGCTCTTCGCCGAGCGGGAGCCGGGGGCGGCCGGGGTCACGGAGGCGGCGGCCGCGGAGGGAGCGCCGAACGGCCCGGGGAGCGGAAGCGGCGGCGCGTCGGCAGAAGCCCGCGCGGCCGAGCTGGAAGCGGAACTGCAGCAGAGCCGGGATCGGCTCGAGTCGGTGATCGAGCAGTATGAGACGACCGAGGAGGAGCTGCGGGCGTCGAACGAGGAGCTCCAGAGCTCCAACGAGGAGCTCCGCTCCACCATGGAGGAGCTGGAGACGAGCAAGGAGGAGCTCCAGAGCATCAACGAGGAGCTCCAGACGCTGAACCAGGAGAACCGCCACAAGGTGGAGGAGCTGTCGCAGGTCAGCGCCGACCTCCAGAACCTGATGTCGGCCACGGGAATCGCCACCCTATTCCTGGACCTGGAGGGGCGGATCATGCGCTATACGCCGCCTGTCGCGGAGCTGTTCAACGTGCGGCCGGCGGACCGCGGCCGGCCGGTGGCGGACCTGACGCACCGGCTGGAGTACGATGAGCTCGTGCAGGACGCCGCCCGGGTGCTGGAGCAGCTCACTCCGGTGGAGCGGGAGATCCGGGACGTAGAGGACCGCTGGTACCTGACCCGGCTGCTCCCTTACCGCAGCCGCGAGGACGAGGTCGAGGGGGTGGTGGTCACCTTCGTCGACATCACCGCGCGGAAGCATGCGGAAATGGAGCTTGAGCGGGCGCGGCACTACGCGGAGAGCATCGTGGAAACGCTCCACGAGCCGCTTCTCGTGCTGGAGCCGGATCTCCGGGTGCGGACGGCGAACCCGGCGTTCTTCGAGCACTTCGAGGTGCGGGAGGACGAGACCATCGGCAGGCTGATCTACGACCTCGGCAACAGCCAGTGGGACATCCCCGAGCTCCGTACGCTGCTGGAGGACGTGCTCCCGGACAGCGAGATCTTCAACGACTACGAGGTCCGGCACCAGTTCGAGGACATCGGCGAACGGGTAATGCTGCTGAACGCCCGGCGCCTCGACCACGTCCAGCTGATCCTGCTGGGGATCCGGGACATCACCGAGAGGATACGATCCGAGGAGACGCTGCGCGAGAGCGAGGCCCGGTTCCGTGTCGTGGCCGACCTGGTCCCTGACTTTCTCTGGCAGGCGGACCCTATGGGCCGTTGCGTCTGGGGCAACCAGCGGTGGATGGAGTACACCGGTCAGACGCCCGACGAGGCCACCGACCACGGCTGGACCGAAACGATTCATTCCGAGGACCGAGCGGCTGCCCTGGAGGCCTACGAGGCGGCCATCCAAGCCGGCAAGCCATACCAGCACGAGTACCGGGTCCGGCGGGCGGATGGCGCATACCGGTGGTTCCTGGTCCGGGCGGTCCCGGTGCGGGACGACGAAGGCGAGGTGCGGGAGTGGATCGGCTCGGACACGGACGTGCACGAACACCATGAGATCATGGACACCCTGGAGACCCGGGTGGCCGAGCGCACGCGCGAGGTCCGGGATCTGGCCGAGACGCTGAGCGTGGCTGAGCAGGAGGAGCGGCAGCGGCTGTCACACCTGCTCCACGACGACCTCCAGCAGCTCCTCTATGGCATCCAGATGAAGGTCAGCCTCGCCCGGGATCACGCGCAGCGGGAAGACCTCGAGGGTGTGGTGAAGCAGACGGAGCGGAGCCTGGAGCTCCTCGACGACGCCATCACCCGAACCCGTCAGCTCACAGTCGACCTGAACCCGCCGATCCTGGAGGGCGAGGGGCTCGTGGGCGCCATCGAGTGGCTGCGTACCCAGATGCGGGACCTCCACGGCCTCACCGTCGAAATCCACGCGAACGCCGAGATCGACGTGCGTCCCCCCGACCTCCGGATCCTGCTCTTCCAGATCACCCGTGAGCTGCTATTCAACGTCGCCAAGCACGCGGAGACAGACCGGGCCGTGGTGAGGGTTGCCGGAGAAGACGGGCGCGTGAGGATCGAGGTGGCCGATGAGGGGAAGGGCTTTGATCTCGGTGTGCTCGATAGCGGGGTACCCCGCCGGGGCGGCCTCGGCCTCTTCAGCGCCCGGGAGCGGCTGCGCATGCGCGGCGGTGAGCTGGAGATCGAGTCCGTACCGGGCAATGGAACCCGGGTTGTCGCCTACGCGCCGCTCGCCTCGGGCTCGTAGTCCAGCTTCCGGCGCAACTTGGGGGACAGGTGGATCTCTCCGTCCAGGATCTCCCGAATCGCCGCCGGCAGGTCCCGCGGGTCACCTTTGAGGACGTAACCCCTGGCTCCGCACGCGAAGGCTCGAGCCACGTACGTGCGTTCGCCGTGGCCCGACAGGATCAGGCAAGGCGTGCTCCACCGCTCCTGGATCTCCTCGACCAGTTCCAGGCCGGTCCGGCCCGGCAGCGACAGGTCCACCACCACCACGTCCGGCGCAGCGGCCTCGAGTGCATCCGACGCCGCCTCCGCGCTCTCCGCCATCCCGCAGATCTCCAGGTCCGGCGCCAGGGCGAGGTAGTCCTGTAGCGTCTCCCGCATGACCGGGTGATCCTCGACGATGTAAACGCGTACGGGCACGCGGCCGACCTCCCGTGCGGGTGGTAATGCTGGCGAACACACGAAGAATGACGCAAAATGTGCCCCGCGGCCACCTTGAGGAAGTGGGCCGTATCCTCCATCAGCCGCCTCGAGGCGACGAGCCATGAGCCGCGACCGAAGCCAGCGCACACTGCACCACGACCTGCGTGGCGCCCTTTCAGCCGTCCAGATGAACCTCCAGACTCTCGAGGCGCTGGAGGCCGACGAGGCCGAGGTGACGGTGGAGAAGCGTCTCGCCATCGTACAGCGGGCGAAAGCGGCGCTGGCGGAGGCGGTGGAACTGGTGGATCGGCTGAAGGCGGACGGTTCAGGATCGGCGGCGGATCGCAACTGACCAGGTCGGGCTACCGTGAAGAGCCACACGTGCTTCCATGGCCGACTGCAACCTGGGAGGCGAGTTCGATTTCTTCGAGACCCTCGTATCCCAGTGCCGCCGCGGCGGCAAACGCCGCCTCATGATGGCCGCGACCGCTCGCGGTCTTGAGCCCGTGTGCTGCAAGCAGGGCGAGTACGGCTGTATGGCCCGCTTCGTACGCCGCACGGAGGGCCCCCTCGACTGAGAGGCCTGGTAGGTCAGCATCCCTGGCGCTTGTCACCGCCTTCTGCCACAACTGCGCGATCTGCTCCGTCGTGAACACCTGTTCGCGCAGATGCTCGCGATCGAGCATCGTCCGGATCTTTGCCGGCAGATCGGCCATGCTACGTAGCTCGACCAGAGAGGGTGTCCGAGAGGATCCCGGCCGCGGCCGCGATCGGAGCGAGCACAGAAGGCGAACCGGCAACCCACATCTTCTCGCTGGTCAGCACTTCGCGGAGGAAGCCCCAGCTCGGGCAGGAAGGGTCGCCGAGACGCTCGCCAATATCCTGGGGCGTATAGCGCATGGCGTTGACCTCGCGGTCGAGGAGGAGGCTGAGCTCCGAGAGCTGCCCATAGAACCGCCGCCGACCGAAACCAGGCCCTTCCACGACGAAGAGATCGATGTCGCTATCTTCTCGCTGAGTCCCGCGAGCCACCGATCCGAAGACGAAGGCGGCCTGTATTCCCTCAACATCGACCAGAGCATCCCTCAGAAGGGGTACGGGGTCAGTCGACGTTCTTCCAAGCTCCTCGAGCGCCCGCCATTCGGGAGCATGCTGCGCAACCGTATAGACGGTTCGCTTCCCTTCCTGCTCGACGTTGATCACCCCCAGCTCCTCGAGCCGCTCCAGTTCTCTCTGAACCGACGCACTGCCGAGACCCAACGCTCGCTGTAGCGCTCTCTGATGAGGCCGTTCCCCTGGCCGGACCATGAAGAACCGGATAATGCGCCCGAGGGCCGGGGACAACCCGAGCACATCGAACGCATCCATCTCCTCGGGGGATACGGGATGAACAGGTCCGACGCCCGCGGTCGCCTGCCCCGGGTCCATAACCTTCCGCCCGCGGCCCGGCCGATCCTCGGCCCGGAGTTGGCCATGGCCGGGACGCCGTGGCTCCAACACCTGCCCTGGCTGGGGCTCCAGTGGGACTTCCGGCCGGGGACCGCCGCCGTGGCCAGGGGCACCTTCCACTCCATGCAGCCGCGCGGATCATCCCGTCTCGAGGCCACTCCCGGGGGCCCCGGGGGCGGTCGGAGTGGGTGGTCACTCGAGGTGGCGTTCGTCGTCCGCTGACCAGGGCCGCCGCGCCGGTTGCGCGGCGCGCCGCGTGGACCCGGTCGGCGCGCTCCTCGGTTGGCGCGGGCCGCCATGCCCGGTATTATACTGCATGGATCGGCGCGATTACCCCACCCGCAAGCTCCGACTGGGCGATCCCGAGGGTGACAGCGAAGGCGTCACGCGCTCTCCGGGTGAGCGCGTGATGATGGTGTGGCAACTCACTCTCCAGGCATGGGCGTTCAAGGAGAACCTCCGCGATGAACCGCGACTTCGTCGAGATGTTGGCCGCATTGTCCGACGCCGGAGCTGACTTTCTCGTTGTCGGGGCTCACGCCCTCGCTGCCCACGGGATTCCCAGGGCCACCGGCGACCTCGATCTCTGGATCCGCCCCACCCCGGAGAATGCCCGGCGCGTCTGGAGCGCCCTCGAACGATTCGGAGCGCCACTGGACCCGCTGAAGCTCGACGACCTGTCCAGTCCCGACATCGTCTTCCAGATCGGAGTATCCCCCAACAGGATCGACCTGCTCACGTCCCTCACCGCGGTCTCCTTCGACGAAGCCTGGCACAAGCGCATTCACGTCCGGGTAGGGGACCGCGATGTGCCGACCATAGGCAAGCAGGACTTCCTCCGGAACAAGCGCGCGGTCGGCCGGCCGCGCGATCTGGCTGACGTGGCGGACCTGGAGGCACTACCGGAAGAGTAGATCCGGGTACCTGGCACAATGGAGCCGGCGGGAGTCGATCCGGAGCGAGTTCAGCCTGCTTGAATTCGGGATTTGCTCACTCCCCCACCGGCTCCAAGCCGCTCCGAGCGCGGAGGTGTGGGGTCGGGTGTGGGCTGGCGATCGGCACTTCCCGTTGTGGTCCGCTGGCGTAGCCAGTCTGCCGCCAACACGCGCACGGCCTCTACATTCGCATCGAGTGAGGCCCGGCCAGGAGCGAGGCGGACCGTGGATAGCCAACCATCGCCACGCCCTGGCCTCTAATGGGTCTCAGCTCAGCGGCGACCTTGGCCGTGGCAACCAGGCCCGGTACAGCAGGTTCCGTTGTCCAGGCTCGAGCAGGTACCATCAGCGTTGCAGACGCTATCCGTGCAGGGATCCCCATCATCGCACTCGGCAGCGAACGTGCAACCGGCTGCCTCACAGGAGCCGGACGCATCATGGGCGTTCCAGTCCGCCGTCCTGTACGGATCAAAGGCCGGGTCGACGCTGGGATCGAAATCCATATCCGTCGTGAGCACGATGCCGTGGATATCCGCGCCATTGCGGGAAGAAGTGCCGTTCTTCGCGACCGCGTGTGCGATGGGGTATGCTATCGAAACGGCGGAAACCGCCTCCGGTCAGAACGACCCCACCAGCTCGACGCTGATCCCCGCCCGTTTTTTCCCGGCAGGCTTCCGCCCCACCTGAATCCTCACATCCATACCAAGCGCGTTCAGCAAGCGCTCGAGCCGCTCCATGCTGAACCGCGCGAGCTTTCCCCGCACGAGATCGGAGACGTCCGGTTGGCTGATCCCGAGCAAGTCAGCGGCTTCCGTCTGCTTCAGGCCACGCTCCGTGAGCTCCTTCCGGATCGCTCTGGCCAGCTCGGCCTTCGCAAGCCGCTCTTCAGCGTCCCGCGACTCCATGTCACTGAAGACGTTCCCACTGCCCTCGTGAACTGTCATATCTTCGCTCATTTTACCCTCCGAACCGGCGCTGATGGTCCTCCTCGGCGGCCCTGAACCTCGCTCGCACCCGGTCCTTCACGTACTTCGGCGTCGAACGTCCGGATTTTGCCTTCTTCTGGAACACATCCAGTACGTATACCGCGTCGCCGAACGCCGCCGTGTACGCTGCCCTGTAGGTGTTGCCGTCATGATCCTCCACCAACTTCATGACTCCGCTCGGCAACCCTTCACCGAACGGGCGCGCGCCTTCCGGCGTGTCGCCGTACTGCGCATCCAGTAACGCGGAGCCGAAGACGTCCTTCACGTCTTCGGGCATCCCCTGCATATCCTTCTGGTTGGACCCTACCCAGAAGAGCGGCTTCCTATCCGCAGCCGTCATATCTGCAAGTATAGCACCACTGCTATATCCCTACAATCCTCTCCGAAGCAATGCGCGCAGACGCGGACCGCCCCGGTGCTCCGGATACCGGTCGATCACGGCGCGAATCTCATGACGTGTGGTGAGCCCACGATCGAGGGCCATCGCGACAGCCGCCATCAGCTCTTCATCGCTGATCGAAGTCGCGATGTCGAGAAGGGTTCGAGCCGGCGTGGTGATGGGGATCCCCTCGAAGGTTGTGATGTCTTCAGGGAGGATGTGGTCGTGGTGAATGCGAATCGTCAACGGCGTCAGATCGTCGTCGGTGTCGGCAAGCCGGACCATGAAAGCTCCTGGATTCTGAAGTTGATCGACCTCGACAGTAATGCCGTGTCGCATGGGGCAGGTCCATGGTCCAACGGGACGAGACGGCGTCAGACGACGGAAACGACAAAGCGCCCGGCGATCCGAAGATCACCGGGCGCTTCATGGAGCCGGCGGGAGTCGAACATGCGCGGGCGATAGACCACCGGACGCGAGATATCCGCGCCATTCCGGGAAGAACCCCCGTTCCTCGCGACTCCGTGTGCGACGGGGTGTGCTATCGATAGCGACGCAAACCGGCTCCTGGCGACCGGCCCAGCCCGGGACGGCGGCGGACGCGCGCGCCATCTCTTGGGTTGGCCTTCTTCTGCATGACCGAGCTCGTCTTGAACAACTCCACGTCGCCCGTCGCAGCGGTGCGGGCCAGGAGCGCCTCGCGCTCGCGACGCCGGCGGAGGCGGCGGCGGTGCTGGGCGACGCGCTGGAGGACGAGGAGCCGCTGCTCGGCGTGGGCACTTCAGCAGGTTCGGTAGCACGGCCCCGGTGGCCGATGGCCACCCCTGCGCTCCAGCCGATGTGAGGTGCTCGATCCGCGGGGCCCTCACCTGCGCGGATCGGGGTCGAGCCATAACTTCCCGCCTCGTTGATCGAGAATAGCTGACGCCCGAAAAGCCCCGGGATCCTCTTGTCGCGCCTGTTCGATTCCCGTCAAACCGTCGCCATCCTGCTGGCGGTCGTCGCCGGTCTGGCGGCCGGCCAGCTTTCGTGGGTGGCGGAGAACGCGATCCACCTGGTGGTGCCCGCGCTCATGGCCATGCTGTGGAGCGTCTTCCTCCACGCCCCCCTGGGTCGCATGGGCGCCGCGTTCCGGAACCTGCGGTTCACCGGTTGGAGCCTTGGCATCAACTTCGTCTGGACCCCGCTCTTCGCCTATGCGCTGGGCTGGCTCTTCCTGCGCGACCGGCCGGACCTCTGGATCGGGCTGATCATGCTGCTGGTCACCCCCTGCACGGACTGGTATCTGGTCTTCACCAACCTCGCCGGCGGCAATGTGCGGCTCTCGACGGCGCTCCTCCCGTGGCACCTGGTCCTCCAGCTCCTCCTCCTGCCGGTCTACCTGCTGCTGTTCGCGGGGACGTTCGTGCAGATCGAGTACGGCGTCGTGCTGCGCGGGGTCCTGCTTGTGCTCGTCGTGCCGCTGGCGCTGGCGGGGGCGTTCCGCTGGGCAACGGAGGCGGTTCGCGGACGGAACTGGCTCACCGACGTCTTCCTGCCGAAGCTCGCCCAGGCACAGCTCGCGTTCCTGACGCTGGCGATCGCCGCCATGTTCGCGTCGCAGGGGGCCGTGCTGCTGGACAATCCGGTCGTGATCCTGCGGCTCCTCGTACCCCTCCTGCTCTTTTTCCTGACCACCGTCCTCCTGGCCATCTGGCTGTCCCGCAGGGCGGGATTTGCCTACCCGGAGTGCGCGAGTCTCTGCTTCGCGACGCTGGCGCGGAACTCGCCCGTGGCCCTCGCCATCGCCGTGGTCGCCTTCCCCGACAGGCCGCTCATCGCGCTGGCGCTCGTGGTCGGGCCGTTGATCGAGCTCCCGGTGCTCGCCGTGGTGTCTCAAGTGCTGTTGGCGACCCGTCACCGACTGGACCCTGGGGGCGGGTCCCCGCCTCCGTAGTCGGGCAAGAGTCCTCCGTGTTGCACCGTTTGTCACCGCTCGAGGGTGGTGTCGTGCCACGGATTCGAGGGCGTCGGACAGGAGCCCCACGGAATCGGTGAGGAGGTAGGCGCCGCCCTTCAGCGCTATGGTGGCGACCGCCGCCGCGATGGAGAGCCACGCGTACTGCGTCAGCTTCCCGGTCCTGGACCTGCCGCTCCGCTACATTCGATCGCCCCGGCCTACCGCAGCATGGCCTTCCGCGCCGCCGCCCGACCCTCGTCGGTCAGGTGGAGCCGCCCACCCTCGATGGTCACGTGACCCGCGCGGCGGGCTGACGCGACGATCAGCTTCGCCATCTCGGGCTTCCAGCGCAGGTGCTCTGACAGGTGGTCGATGCGGCTCTCCCGGGCCGCCTCCGGCGTTCCCTCATGGTGCAGCAGGTGGATGTCGAGCAGCTGGACTGTGAACTCTACGCGCTGTCGCGCGCGCCGGCGTGCGAGGGCCACGAGCCCGCGCTGTGGCGCCAGCAGGAGGACGAGGACGAACAGGAACCCGGCGGCCGCCGCCATGGTCCCGGCGATGGACGCGTCGAGCCAGCGGGCGACCCAGTATCCAGCCACGGCGGAGAGCGCGCCGATTCCCGCGCTGAGGCCGATCACATGGCTGAGCCGGTCCGACAGGATGTACGCCGCGGCCGGCGGCACGATCATGAACGCCACGACGAGGATCGATCCGACGGAGTCGAACGCTCCGACGGCCGTCACCGAGACCATCGCCATGAAGGCGTAGTGTAGCAGCGCCGGCGAAAATCCGAGGGCGGCGGCCAGCGCAGGATCGAAGGTCGACAGCTTGAGCTCCTTGTAGAACGCGGCGAGGAAGGCGGCGTTCATGAGCAGGATGGAGAGCATCACCCACAAGGCCCGCGGGCCGAGGTCGAGACCGGCGATCTCCATCCGCCGGAAAGGTGCGAGCGCCAGCTCACCGAGCAGTACGGCGTCGGTGTCGAGATGGACATCGCCGGCGAATCGGGTGATCAGGATCACGGCGACGCTGAACAGCGCCGGGAATACGAGCCCGATGGCCGCGTCCTCCTTCACGAGCCGCGTCCGATGCAGGCCCTCGACCAGGGCGACGGTGAGAACTCCGGTGGCCGCGGCGGCGGCGATGAGCAGCGGAGAGGTGAGGTCCTCGACCACGAAGAAGGCGAGAACGATGCCGAGGAGCACGGTGTGGCTGATGGCATCGCTCATCAGCGCCATGCGCCGCAGCACGAGAAAGACGCCGGGGAGGGCGCAGGCCACCGCCACGGTCACGGCCAGGAGCTGGATCTCGAGCTCGACGCCCGTCATGGCCCGGCTCCGCCGCCAGCGTTCGCTTCGGACGCCCCCGGTCGGAGAGCCTCGAGGCGCTGGGCCGCCGCGCGTCGGCCGGCGTCGGTGAGCCCCCAAGAGCCGTCCGCGAACTGCCGCGCCAGCCCATCCTCCTCGAGGGCACGCAGCGATCCGACCACCCCCTCCCGCGCCTCGCTCATCGCCTCGAGCACGGCCGCCGGATGCCCGTGCTCGAGGTGCCCGTGCTGCAGGTAGAGGGCATACAGATCCGCCAGAACGGTGTCCCGTCGGATGGCCGTGCGACGGCGTCTGGCGCGCAGCCGCCTCCACATGAGGCCGCGACGCGGCGCGAGGGCCATGGACAGGACCACGAGCACCGAGGCCGTCAGCACGATCGCCGGCCCCGTCGGCAGGCGAGCCGTGCTGCTGAGCACCGCCCCCACGGCCCCCGCCATCCCTCCCAGCAGCGCGGCCAGCCATACCATGGTCCCGAGCCGGTCGGTCCACTGCCGGGCGGCCGCGGCGGGCGCCACGATCATGGCGGCCATCAGGACGACCCCCACCGTCTGCAGGCCGATGACGATTGCCAGCACGAGCACCGTGGTCAGCAGCAGCTCCACGCGCTTCATGGGGAAGCCGAGGGAGCCGCCGAACTCGGGGTCGAAGCTCAGGACCTTGAACTCCTTCCAGAGGAGCGAGACGACGGCGAGGGACAGGGAGCCGAGGGCGACGATCACGAGCACGTCGCCCTGCAGCAGTGTGGCGGCCTGGCCGAACAGGAACGTCTCGAGGCCCGCCTGCGCCGCGTCCGGTCGCCTCTGGATGAAAGTGAGGAGCATGAGCCCGATGCCGAAGAAGACCGACAGGACGATGCCGAGGGAGCTGTCCGACGGGACTCGCGTGTGGCGCGTGACGATGCGCATGAAAGCCATGCCGAGCCAGCCGGCCGCAAACGCCCCGGCGACGAGCAGAAGCGTCGCCTTGCTGCCCGTCAGCATGAAGGCGAGCACGATACCGGGCAGGGCGGCGTGGGCGATGGCGTCGCCGAGAAGGGCCTCCCGCCGCAGGACGGCGAACACCCCGAGGGTGCCGCTCACCGCCCCGAGCGCCGCGCTGCCCAGCGCGACCGTGCGCACCGTGTAATCGAACAGCAGGTCGTGCAGCAGGTCCACGACGGCTCCTTCCGTCCGTTACGAGCCGGTGCCGGTAGCGCCGCGGCCCGCCGCTGCTCCGGCGATGGGCGGAGCGCGGTGCAGGAAGGAGACGCGTCCGCCGTAGGCGGTCCGGAGGTTCTCCTCCGTGAAGGCATCCTCTACCGGACCGAACGCAACGTGCCGCACGTTGAGGATCATGACCTGGTCGAAATACTCCGGCACCGTCTGGAGCGCGTGATGAACGGCCACCACCGTGTTCCCCTGCCCCCGGAGCTCCTGCAGCACGCGTACGATCGCCCGCTCGGTGGTGGCGTCGACCCCCTGAAACGGCTCGTCCATCAGGTAGACACGGGCGTCTTGGACGAGCGCCCGGGCGAGGAACACCCGCTGCTGCTGACCGCCCGAGAGCTGGCTGATCTGCCGGTCGGCGTAGTCCTGCATCTCGACCTTCGAGAGCGCCTCCATGGCCAGCTCCCGCTCGCGGGCGCCCGGCCGCCGGAACCAGCCCAGGTCGCCGTACCGCCCCATCATCACGACATCCAGGACCGAGGTCGGGAAGTCCCAGTCCACCGTCCCCCGCTGTGGCACGTACGCCACTTTCCGGCGCTGATACTCGTACGGCTCGCCGTGGACCAGCACCTGGCCCGCGGCGGCGTCAACGAGCCCGAGGATCGCCTTGATGAGCGTGGATTTCCCGGCCCCGTTCGGACCGACGATCGCCATCAGGACCCCCGCCGGCACCAGGAGGTCCACGTCCCAGAGGACCGGCTGATCCTGATAGGCGACCGTGAGGTCGTTCACCTCGATCGCCGGGACCGAGGTCGCCGGCGGCCCCTGCGGGCTCATCCGCCCGCTCCTGTCGGGCGCCGCGTCAGCGCGTCCACGATCGCGTTCACGTTGTGCCGCACCATCCCGGGATAGCTCGCCTCTGGCGTCCCGGGGTTGCCCATCGCGTCGGAGAACAGGGGCGGCCCGATCTCGACTTCGCCGCCCCGAGCCCTCACCGCGGCCTGCACCGCCTCGATCGTCCGGCGCGGAACCGACGTCTCGACGAAGATCGACGGGATGTCCCGCTCGATGATCAGGTCGGCCAGCCGCTGCACGTCCGCCGTGCTCGCTTCGGACGCGGTGCTGATTCCCTGCAGACCAACGACCTCGAAGCCGTAGGCGCGGCCGAAGTACTCGAACGCATCGTGAGCGGTGATCAGCACGCGCAGCTCCTCGGGCACCTCCGCGACCCGCTCCCGGACCCGGACGTCGAGGGCGTCCAGCGTGTCCCGGACCGCGGCGGCGTTCGCGCGAAACACCGCCTCACCCTCAGGGTCCTGCTCGATCAGCGCCGCCTCCACCCGGTCGACCGCGCGGCGCCACAGCGTCACGTCGAACCACACGTGCGGGTCGTACTGGCCCGCGTACGTCAGCGACTCGTGCAGACGGCCCCGGTCGATGAACTCCGTCACCGCGTACGTCGGCTTCCGCTCGTTCATCTCCTCCAGCACTTTCGCCATCGCCGCCTCGAGATGCAGGCCGTTGTAGAAGATCACGTCGGCCCCGGACAGCGTCCGCACGTCGCCCGCGCTCGCCTTGTACAGGTGCGGATCGACACCGGGACCCATCAGCCCCGTCACCTCCACCCGTTCCCCGCCGACCTCGCCCACAAGATCGGTGATCATTCCGATTGTCGCGACGGCCTCCAGCCGACCGTCCCGGTCCCCCGTGCCCTCGGCGGGCCCGCACGCCGATGCAGCCGCCAGCAGCAGCGGGGCCAGCGCCAGCGCGGCCCAACCCCGCACTCGACCTGGGCGCTCTGCGCTCCGATCAGGGCCTCCGGCGTCGTACGCGTTGATCATGGAGATTGTATTGCTCGTTCCGGTGGTTTTAGCTCAGCCTAAACCTTGCTCCTCATTGTGCCAAGGATCAGGCGGCCCGTCAATGGGCGCTCGGGATGGCACACGCCCTGCGCGTGGCGCGGCCGGATCGGACGTGCCCTTCCCGATCCCAAAATCCAAACCCGCCTTAACCG
>JBKGZE010000007.1:0-16094 GCA_046545735.1 Gemmatimonadota bacterium
CGCCCACACCCTTCGCCGTGGGCGTCATGTTCGCGGCTTCCAACGCCTTCATCACGCCCATCGGCTACCAGACGAACCTCTTCGTCTACGCCCCGGGCGGGTACCGCTTCTCCGATTTCGCCCGGGTCGGCACTCCTCTGACGGTGGTCGCCGCGGTGGCGTCGGTGGTCGCCATTCCCCTGTTCATACCCTTCTGAGCCGCACCCGACCCGCTCGACCGGGTCAGGAGTCCGCGATCATCGCGTACCCCGGGTCAGAAGTCCGCGATCATAGCATACCCCCTGTGTTGGTAGCCGATCAGCGAGATCCAGCCGTTCCCGACCTGGACGACCTCCGGAAGGACCGATTCGGCGGAGACATCGTGCGCGTGGGCCGCCGTCATGCAGATCTCGAACGTCACGCCGTCGGCCTCCATCTCCGAGATCTTCCCGGCGATGGCATCCTTCGATTCCGGAACGACCCCACTCTCCTCGGTGGTAATCAGATTCACGGACGGACCGATGAACACGACCACGATCTCGGGGCGCTCGCCGCCCCTGTTCATGCTCGGGTCGCCCAGCATCGTGTGGATCAGGTCGAGGTGCCCGAGGGCCACGTCCGGATCGCCCACCCTGAAGTCGAATGCGGCTCTCACGGAGGTAACGCCTTCCATAGCGGCGTACCCGGGCTCCTGGGACAGCGCATTCGCCGGAGGCAGCAGCATCAGAGCGGCGAGGACGAGGGAAACGGGGAATCGCAGCGATCGGGCGTTCATGGGGAGATCCTCCTTCGGTGGGTGCCGTGGCGTGAGACCGGACCCGAACTCCGGCCCCTGGCGCGCCGCTGGCAGACGTGCCGCGCTACGCATTGCAAGAATCGCGCGGCCATCGAGGCACCCCGGCCGGCGCAGGAGGCGGCGGCGCCGCCGGTCGTCCGGGTGGAGCGCGCCACAGCCCCAGCGAATGGGCGGACGCCGGTAGGACTCATGCGTCCGCAGGAGCCGACTCTCTCTCCCTCCGGCGCAGGATCAGCTTTTCGATCTCCACGGCCACCACGATCGACGACCCGACGGCGATCACCAGTCCCCACTGGCCCGGGCTGAGCGGCACCGTCTGGAAGATGTTCTGCATGAAGGACAGGTGGAGCGCGCCCAGGTGCGCCAGCACCGCCAGGGCCATGCTGATGGCCAGGAACGGGTTCGACGTCAACGGCATCCGGAACACGGACCGTCGCAGCGAGCGGCTGTTCAACACGTGGAAGAACTGGAACATCACCATCTGGGTCATGGTCACGGCCCGCACCTCTTCCATGGGTATGTCCTGTTGCAGCAGCCCGTAGTAGACGGCCAGGGTCAGCCCGGCGACGAACACGCTGATCCACCCCAGCCGGAAGGCGAGCTCGCGGTTGATCACGCCTTCATCGGGGTCTCTCGGGGGCTCGTCCAGAAGCCCCGGCTCCGCCTTCTCGAAAGCCAGCGCCACGTCCTGAAGCCCATTGGTGACCAGGTTGATCCACAGGACCTGTACGGCCAGGAACGGGAGCGGCCACATGAGGACGAGCGAAGCCAGGATCGTCAGGACCTCGCCGAGTCCGGTCGACAGCAGGAAGTAGACGACCTTTCGGATGTTCGCGAACACCAGCCGGCCCTCTTCGACGGCGTTCGTGATGCTGGCGAAGTTGTCGTCCGTCAGGACCATGTCGGACGCCTCGCGGGCCACGTCCGTCCCCGCCTGGCCCATGGCCACGCCCAGGTGCGCGGCCTGGAGCGCGGGGGCATCGTTCACGCCGTCCCCGGTCACCGCCACGACCTCGCCCTGTTCCTTCAACCGCTTCACCAGCCGGAGCTTGTGGTCCGGCGAGACCCGGGCGTAGATACTCGTGCTGCGCACCCGCTCGTCCAGCTCCTCATCGGAGAGGTCCTGCAGGTCCCTGCCCTCGGCGACGCCGCCCTTCCGTCCCCCCCGCTCCTCTTCCTCGTCGCCCGTCAACCCCAGGTCACGGCCTATCGAGCGCGCGGTATTCGCGTGATCGCCCGTGATCATCAGGACGCGTATCCCTGCGCCCCGGGTCGCGCGCACCGCGTCCTTCGCTTCCGGACGGAGCGGGTCCTCCATGGCCTGGAACCCGGCGAACACCAGGTCCGAGCCCACGTCGTCTTCGTCCAGGGATCCGGCGTCCGTGTACCGGAACGCCATGGCGAGCACCCGGAACCCTTCGTCCGCGAGCTCGTGGGCGGCTTCCCTGGCCGCCTCCTCATCCAACTCCTCTTCCTCGCCGTCCGCGCCGAGTCGGCGATCGCAGCGCTCCAGCACCGCCTCCGGGGCCCCTTTCACGAAGATGCAGTTGCCTTCGTCCGTCCGGTTCAGCGTGGCCATGTACTGGCGCTCCGACTCGAACGGGATCACGTCGAGCTGCTCGTGCCGGCTCCGCGCCTCGCCCAGCTCGAGTCCCGCCCGGATCGCGGCCATCAGGACGGCCCGCTCGGTGGGGTCTCCCTTCGGCTCCTCGTCCTCCCCGGGCACCGATTCGGTCTCGTTCGCCAGCAGTCCCGCCAGGAGGGTCATGCGGAGCGCCTCGTCCTCGTCGGGATCCGCGTCCCTGCCCGTCTCCCCGTCCGCCCCGGACGCCTCCTCGTCCCCCGCGTCCGCGTCCTCCTCCCCTCCGGCCCCGCTCTCGGCGCGGCGGATCCGGCCCTCCCTCTCGTAGCCGCTGCCCTCGACTTCGTAGCGTCGTCCGCCGGCCCGGATCGCCCGCACCACCATCTGGTTGCTGGTCAGTGTGCCGGTCTTGTCGGAGGCGATCACGGTGGTCGAGCCCAGGGTCTCCACGGAGGGGAGCGTGCGGATGATGGCGTTGCGGTGGGCCATCCGCTTCACTCCCACCGCCAGAGCCACGGTGAGCACGACGGGGAGGGCTTCGGGGACAGCGCCGACGGCCATGGCGACGGCCGTGTGCATGACGTCGTAGAGCTCCATCCCCTGGAGCAGCCCCACCACCACCATGAGCCCGGCCAGCGCCAGGATACCCGCCCCGATGTACTTGCCGAGCCGGTCGACCTTCTCCTGGATGGGGGCACGGACCTCTCCGACCTCACGGGTCCGCTCGGCGATCCGGCCCAGCTGGCTCGCCTCGCCGGTATGTAACACCACGCCCCGGCCGCGGCCCCGGGTGACGCTGGTGCCGGCGAACGCCATGCTGAGCTGGTCTCCCGGCACCGCCTTCTCGTCGTCCACGGGCTCCGCCTGCTTCTGCACCGTCTCCGACTCGCCCGTGAGCGCCGCCTCGTCGACCTGGAGGTCATCCGCCTCGAGAAGGCGGATGTCCGCCGGGACACGGGTCCCGGACTCCAGCAGGACCACGTCCCCGGGGACTACGCGGTCCGTCTCCACGTCCACCTTCTCGCCGCCCCGGACCAGATGGGCTTGGGGCGCGCTCATCTCGGCCAGCGCCGTAATGGCTTTCTGTGCCCGGTACTCCTGGACGAACCCGATCACGGCGTTCAACAGCACGACCGCCAGGATCACGGCCGCCTCGACATAGTCCTGGAACGCCAGCATGATGACCCCGGCGGCGATCAGGACGTAGATGAGCGGGTCCAGGAACTGCCGGACGAGGATCCGCCACCACGGCGTCTCTTCCTTCGACTCGATGGTGTTGGGTCCGTACCGCTCGAGCCGCGCTTCCGCCTCGTCCCTGCTCAGCCCGCTCCCGGGATCGGTGGCCAGCTCTTCCACCGCCTCACTCCCCTGTCGCGCGTGCCAGGGGGTCTCGCGCAGCGTCCTCTCATCGAGCTGCGGCTTCGGCATTCAGCCACCCTCCCGCTCCGGGTCATCCCGGGCGAACGCCGCACCGCCCTCCGCCTTTGCCACGTGCTCGATCACGTCCAGGACGCTGTCCGGGTTCACGGAGATCGAGTCGATCCCCGCCTCCACCAGGAACTCGGCGAACTCGGGATGGTCGCTCGGCGCCTGGCCGCAGAGCCCGACCTTCCGGTCCGCCTCGTGGGCCCGCTCGATGAGCTGTCGGATCATCCGCTTCACCGACTCCTCCCGCTCGTCGTACAGGTACTGGAGTCGTTCGCTGTCGCGGCCCACGCCGAGCACGAGCTGTGTGAGATCGTTGGTCCCGATGGAGAAGCCGTCGAACCGCTCCGCGAACGCCTCCGCCTCGACGATGTTCGACGGGATCTCGGCCATGACGTAGACCTCCAGGTCGTCCCTCCCCCGCTCGAGCCCCTCCTCCGCCATGACCTCCAGCACCCGGTCCGCCTCCTCCGGAGTCCGGCAGAACGGGATCATGACGACCACGTTCCGGAATCCCATCTCCTCGCGCGCCCGCCGGATCGCCCGGCATTCCAGGCCGAAACCATCACGGTAGTCGTCACTGTAGTAGCGGGACGCGCCGCGCCAGCCGAGCATCGGGTTCTCCTCCTCCGGCTCGAACTGCGCGCCGCCCACCAGGTCGGCGTACTCGTTGGTCTTGAAATCGCTCATCCGCACGATCACCGGGTGCGGATGCTGGGCCGCGGCGACGGTGGCGATCCCGCGGGCGAGGTGGTCCACGAAGTAGTCGCGGCGGTCGTCGTAGCCGCGGGTCAGCTCGTCGATCCGGTCGCGCGCGTCGTCGTCCTCCACCTGCTCATGCCGTGTCAGCGCCAGCGGATGGACCTTGATGATGTTGTTGATCAGGTACTCCATCCGGGCCAGACCCACACCCTCGCACGGCAGCCGCCACCACCGCATGGCGGCGGCGGGCGCGGCGATGTTCATCATGATGGTGGTAGCAGTCTCCGGGACGTCCTCGAGGTCCAGCTCCTCCTCGCTGTACTCGAGGCTGCCGTCGTAGACATAGCCCTCGTCGCCCTCGACGCAGGAGACGGTCACCTCCTGCCCGTCCTCCAGCTCCGACGAGGCCCCGCCCGCGCCGACCACCGCCGGCACCCCGAACTCCCGGCTCACGATGGCCGCGTGCGACGTGCGCCCGCCCCGCTCGGTGACGATGGCCGCGGCTCGCTTCATCGCCGGTACCCAGTCCGGATCGGTCATGTCCGTCACCAGGACCGAGCCCTCCTCGAACCGGTCGATGTCCTCGGCGTCCATGATGACCTGGACCGCGCCGGCGGCTACGGCCCCGCCGATGGCCACTCCGGACAGGAGCCGCTCGCCCTTCTCCTCCAGCGAGTAGGTCTTGAGCGTGGAGGCCTCCTTCCTGGACTGCACCGTCTCCGGCCGCGCCTGGACGATGTAGAGCTCGTCTCGATCCGCGTCCTTCGCCCACTCGATGTCCATGGGGCGGTCGTAGTGGTCCTCGATGATGGCTCCCCAGCGGGCGAGGCGGAGGATCTCGTCGTCGTCGAGGACGAAGCGGTGCCGCTCGTCCTCGTCCGTCTCCACGTTCTCCGTCGGGTCGTCTCCCGAGGAGGCGTAGATCATCTTCTGGCGCTTCGACCCGAGCGTCTTCCCGATGATGGGGCGGAGGGACTCATCCTCCAGAAACGGGGTGTAGACCACGTACTGGTCCGGGTTCACGGTCCCCTGCACCACGTTCTCGCCCAGGCCCCACGCGGCGTTGATCATCACCACGTCGGGGAACCCCGTTTCCGTGTCGATGGTGAAGAGCACGCCGGCGCCGGCCCGGTCCGACCGGACCATCTTCTGGACGCCCACCGAGAGCGCCACGTCGAGGTGGTCGAATCCCTGCTCCTCGCGGTAGGCGATGGCGCGGTCGGTGAAGAGCGACGCGTAGCACCTCCGGCACGCGTCCAGGAGCGCCTCCTCACCGGTGATGTTCAGGAAGCTCTCCTGCTGGCCGGCGAAGCTCGCCTCGGGCAGATCTTCAGCCGTGGCGCTGCTCCGGGCGGCGACGTCGACGTCCTCGACCTCGTAGCGCTCGCTGAGCTCCCGGTAAGCCTCCCGGATCGCCTCGGCCACCGTGTCCGGGAACTCGCTCTCCTCGAACAGGTCACGGATGGATTCGCCGGCCTCGGAAAGCCCATCCCCGTCGAGATCGGCCTCGTCCAGCGTCTCCCGGATCCGACTCTCCAACTCGTTATGCTCGAGGAACAGCCGGTACGCGTCCGCAGTGGTGGCGAAACCGCCGGGGACGCGCACGCCTCGCTCATGGAGCTGCCGGATCATCTCGCCGAGCGAAGCGTTCTTGCCTCCCACCCGGCCCACGTCCTCGTTCGTCAACTCTTCCAGTCGGACGACGAACCCGTCGTCTGCGGGCATGCGACCTCCCTGCTCCGGGCCTCGGTCTCGGTTCTGGCGCAGCTTCATGACCTCGCGTTCGGACCGGCCGCAGGTCACGTACCGCGACCTGCGTCGGCACGGGCCTGGCATCACCGGAGAACGCCGAACCGGAGCCAAGCGAGGCGTCCCCGTGCAGCAGATCGCGACGTATACCAAGACATGCCGAACCTGCGCGAGCCCGCCAGGGCCGGGACTCGGCAGGAGAGAGGCCGCGTCATGACATCGAACCTCGCTGGCATCCGGGCGTTCATCCTCGACCTGGACGGTGTCCTCACCGATACGGCCAGGACCCACCGTCGGGCGTGGAAGCGGATGTTCGACGAGTTCCTGCGGGAGCGCCGCGGTCGCGAAGCCGAGCCGTTCACGGACGAGGACTACCGGCGGTTCGTCGACGGGAAGCCCCGGTACGACGGCGCCGCCAGCTTCCTGGAGTCCCGCGGGATCGATCTGCCGTACGGCGAGCCGGAAGACCCGCCCGAACGCGAGACCGTCTGCGGCCTGGGCAACCGGAAGAACCGGTACTTCCAGGAGCTGCTCGAGCGGGAAGGCGTGGAGCGGATCGAGCCGTCGCTCGGGTGGGTCCGTCGCGTGCGGACGAGCGGCATCCCGATGGCCGTGGTCACGTCGAGCAGGAACGGGCGGCGTGTGCTGGCAGCGGCAGGAATCGAGGAGCTGTTCGATGCGCGCGTGGACGGGGCCGTGGGGGACGAGCTGGAGCTGCCCGGAAAGCCGCACCCCGCCTACTTCCTCGAGGCCGCGGAACGCCTCGGGGTCAGGCCCGCGGACGCGGCCGTGGTCGAGGACGCGCAGTCGGGCGTCGAGGCGGGTCGGAGAGGCGGGTTCGGCCTCGTCATCGGGGTCGACCGCGACGGAGGCGGCCGACTGCGCGAGGCCGGCGCCGATGTGGTCGTCCGGGACCTGTCGGAGCTGCCCCTGCCGGGAGACGCTCGGCGCTCCAGTGATCCGCGAGCTGCCGATGCTGCCCGATCGCCGTGATCAGCGGCCGTGACCTGCAGGTCCTGCGTGGATTCGTCGCCATGGACGGCATCTACTACGCCGACCGAGGGAACGAGGCACTGGAGGAATCGTGACCGAATGGCTGCTCGTGTACGAGGGGTACGATCCCGAAGAGGAAGGTCTGCGGGAGGCGCTCTGCACCACAGGGAACGGGGTGTTCGCCACGCGGGGCACGGCGCCGGAGTCGCGTGCGGACGGCACACACTATCCCGGCACCTACCGGATCGGCCTCTACGACCGGCAGGTGACCACGATCGAGGGCACCTCCGTCCCGAACGAGGATTTCGTGAACCTCCCCAACTGGCTCGACTTCGGCTTCAGGGCGGAGGGCGGGTGGTTCAGCCCGGACACGGCCGACCTGCTCGAGTACGAGCAGCGCTTCGACATCCGCGAGGCGGTTCTCTCGCGACACCTCCGGTTCCGGGAGGGTGATCGGGTCACTTCCGTGACGCAGCGGCGATTCGTCAGCATGGATGACCCCCACGTGGGTGCTCTGGAAACCACGTTCAGGGCGGAGAACTGGTCGGGCCGCATGGAGATCCGGTCCGGGCTCGACGGGCGCGTCCGCAACGAAGGTGTGGAACGCTACCGCCAGCTCGAGAGCCGGCACCTCGAGTGCACGGAGACCCGCGAGATCGCGGAGGACTCGGTCTTCCTCCAGGCGCGGACCCTCCAGTCCCGGGTCCGGATCGCAGAGGCCGCCCGTACCCGGGTCCACGCCCGGGGGGAGGCGAGGAGCCCGGAACGGAATCTCGAGCAGGAAGATGAGTACGTCGCGCACCGCCTCGTGCTCGACCTCGAGCGGGGCGCTCCCGTGACCGTGGAGAAGGTGATGACCCTGTACACCTCCATGGACCACGCCATCTCCGAGAGCGGTCTGGAGGCCCGTGAGCACCTCGAGCATGTCGGCGGGTTCAGCCACCTCCTGCGTCGTCACATCCTGGCCTGGAGCCAGAACTGGCGCCGCTCCGAGATCCGGGTGGGGCACGACGAGCACACCGAGCGCACCGTGAACCTCTACCTGTGCCATACGCTCCAGACCGTTTCCGAGAACACCACCGGCCACGATGTGGGGGTGCCGGCCCGGGGGCTCCACGGCGAGGCCTATCGCGGACACGTGTTCTGGGACGAGCTGTTCGTGTTTCCCGTTCTCGATTTCAGGTTCCCGGAGCTCACCCGATCGCTGCTCAAGTATCGCTATCGCCGGCTCCAGGCCGCCCGCCGTGCGGCCCGTGCCGCCGGATTCGCGGGGGCGATGTTCCCATGGCAGAGCGGGAGCAGCGGGCGCGAAGAGAGTCAGACGCTGCACCTGAACCCCCGCTCGGGCCGTTGGGTACCGGACGAGACGCACCTGCAGCGGCACATCAACGTTGCCATCCCCTACAGCGTCTGGAAACACTACCAGGCCACGGACGATATCGAGTTCATGGCCTTCTACGGCGCCGAGATGATGCTCGAAACCGCTCGATTCTGGGCGAGCATCGCGTCCTACGATCGGGCTCTGGACCGCTACAGGATCCGGAAGGTGATCGGCCCCGACGAGTTCCACTCCCGGTACCCGGGCGCCGACGAGCCGGGACTGGACAACAACGCGTACACCAACGTGATGGTCGTCTGGGTGCTGCTGCGTGCGCTCGAGGTGCTGGACGTGCTTCCAGGCCGACGGCGGGAGCTGCTCTGGGAGAAGCTCGGTATGCAGCGCCTGGAGCTGGAGCACTGGGAGGACATCACCCGCAAGATGTACGTCCCGTTCCACGATGATGACATCATCAGCCAGTTCGAGGGCTATGATCAGCTCGAGGAACTGGACTGGGAGGGATACCGGGAGCGCTACGACGATATCCACCGCCTGGACCGGATCCTCGAGGCGGAGGGCGACGACATCAACCGCTACAAGGCGTCCAAGCAGGCGGACGTGTTGATGCTCTTCTACCTCCTCTCAGCACCTGAGATCGGTGAAATCTTCCAACGCCTCCGGTACCCGTACGACCGGGAGAGCATCCCCCGCACCATCGAGTATTACCTGCAGCGCACCTCCCACGGCTCCACCCTCAGCGGGGTCGTCCACGCCTGGGTCCTCGCCCGCGCCAACCGCGAGAAGTCCTGGCACTTCTTCCGGCGCGCGCTCGAGAGCGACATCTCGGACATCCAGGGCGGGACCACGCCCGAGGGCATCCACCTCGGTGCCATGACCGGCACGGTGGACCTCCTCCAGCGCTGCTACAGCGGCCTCGAGACCCGTCAGGACGTGCTCCGCTTCGAGCCCTACCTGCCGGAGGACCTCCCGGAGCTGAAGTTCAACATGCAGTACCGAAACAACTGGCTCGACGTCGAGTTGACACGGGACCGGCTCATGCTGTACGCGCAGCCCAGCTCGGCCTCGCCCGTCACCGTGGCCGTCCGGGAGGATGAGCGGACGCTCTCACCCGGCAGTCGGGCGGTCTTCGACATCGCCTCGTAGAGCCACTCCGACAGCGTGCCCTCCTCCAGGCAGACGTGCCGCGGCTCGTGGAGGAATGGTCCGTGCAGCCGACAGGGTTGCGTCGGGCGCGTAGCCGGGCGCGGAGTCGTGCGAATAGAAACCGTGACGGCAGGAGAGATTCCATGCATGCACGTAGAGCGCAGGCCGCGCTGCCCCTCCTTCTCGCGTCCGCTGTCGGTGGCTGTGCCCTGGCGGCGGGAGCTGCCGGTGCCGGAGCCGCGATCGCCTACACCGAACGGGGCGCGAGCAGCGAGACCGCCGCGACGGTGAGCGAGGTGACCTCGGCCACGGAGGCCGCCTTCGACGATCTGGGGATCACCGTGACGGAGCGGGAAGTGGAGGCTGACGCGGAGGTGGAGATCGAGGGACGCCGCGGTGACACGGAAGTAGCGGTGGAGATCGACCGCAGGAACGGGCTGACGGCCATCGAGATAATCGCGAAGGAGGGCGTGGTGCAGTACGACCGGGAGTACGCCCACATGGTCCTCGAGCGCATCCTCTCCAGGCTTTGAGGGTGAAAGCCGGGTGGGTGGGGCCGCACCCGCCCACCCGGTGAGATGCGTTTCGCCATGCGCTCAGGAGCCCGGGCCCCCCTCCGCCAGCGGCAGGTCGGGCAACGGCGCGCACGCGACCGCCGGGTGCACCTGATCGTCGCCCGGCTCCGGGTGGATCCGCACACTGTGCGGCTCGTCGATCAGCCGCTGCCGGTCGAGAGCTCCGTTCAGCGGAACCCAGATCGTCTCCGCCACCTCACCCTCCAACGACGGCTCGAACGCCGGCCGCATCTCGCCCAGCGGACCGCCCGTCCGGTCCCGACCGCGGCTCGCTTCCGTGCCCCAGCCGAGGGCCAGCACCAGGTCGTCTGGTGCGCTGCAATCCCCTCGGTGCACCGCCCAGCCATACGCCCGCGGCGGAACGCCGCGCAGCTGCGCCGTCAGGCTGATCCCATCCGCCTGCTCCGGGGGCGACTCGCTCACCCACATCATCCCCTCGATGGCCGCGTCACCCGCCGCTCGCAGCGGCTCGAATCGCGCCGTGTCCAGCGGCAGGCCGGGATCTTCCGCCGCTGTTCGCGCGGGCGTGTCCCGCAGCGCACCGTCGAACGACTCGTCATCCTGCTCACACGCGGAGGTCGCGAAGGCCGTCAGCGCCGTGAGGATCAGGAAGACAGCTCTCATGGCACTCCTTCCGTGAAGTTCGACCTCGTCAGGGGCAATGCCCGTGCCGCGAGCGACCTCGTGGCGCCGCCGCGGTGCGGGATGGAACGCCGCCGGCGACGGAACGGGGTGTGCACCACAGGAGCGGCCATGAGCGGATCCAAGGAACGGGAACGGAAGAGGCCACCCGGCTGGCACGTAGCGCGACACGTCGGGCTCGGCTACAAGAAGACGAAGTGGGCGGTGAAGCGGCGCTTCGGGCTGTTCGCCCCTCTCCAGGTCCTGGCGTACCGGAGCGAAGGGCGGCCCTCCCTGCTGCGGATCCGCGGGAGGGTCGTGGAGGACCGCGGCATCGAGCCCACGGCCGCCGAGAACACGGTGTTCCGGAAGATCTCGAATACGGTGAAGCGCCTGGAGAGCGACGAGGTCCCCGGCGCGGTGGTGGTAGGGCGCTATGGTGACGCCGAGGTGCGGGACGAGACGGACCGGGAGGGCTTTTTCGAGATCGAGCTCGAGCTTTCGGAGGAGGTCGCCCCGGGCTGGCATGAGGTGGAGGTGGAGTTGGTCGACTCCATTGCCGGCCAGGAGAAGCACGCCAGCACGACCGCTGAGGTCCTGGTGCCGCACCCGTCAGCGGAGTTCGCCATCGTCAGCGATCTGGACGACACAGTGATCCGGACCTACGCCACGGAGACGTGGACGAAGATCCGGACCCTCTTCGCCCACGGCCCCGCGACGCGCTCGATGATGGATGGCGCCGCCCCGCTGTACGAGGCGCTCCACGGCGGCGCGAGCGGCGGTGCGGGCAACCCGTTCTTCTACGTGAGCCTGAGCGGTTGGGGGCTGTACGACCTGTTCGTCGAATTCCTGGACGTCCGGGGCTTCCCGAAGGGCGGGATGTACCTGCGAGACGTGGCCCTGCTGGAGAAGAAGTCGCCGAAGCTGGGGAGCCACGACCACAAGCGGGAGACGATCCTCGGGCTGATGGACGACTACCCCGAGCTTCCGTTCGTGCTGATCGGCGACAGTGGCCAGGAGGACCCCGAGACCTACCTCGCCCTGGCGCAGGAGCAGCCCGACCGGATCCGGGCGGTGCTGGTCCGCGACGTCACGCCCCCGGAGCGGGACCGGGAGGTCCGTCGGATCATGCAGGACCTCAACGACATGGGCATCGACGCCGCGGCGGCCGAGAGCAGCATCTCCCTGGCCCGTGCGGCCGCCGACTTCGAGCTGGTCGCCCACGAGGCCATCGACGAGGTACGCCGCCGGATGGTTCAGGAGGGCGAGGAGGGCGGCTGAACGGGATCGGCGGGACGCCCGGCCACGTAGCCCTCCACCTGCTGGAGCGCGATGAAGAAGAGCAAGACGTACAGCGCCGTTCGGGTCCCCTCCAGCAGCGACACCAGGACGATGGGGACGGCGGCAAGGAAGGGGCCGAGATAGCCATGGAGGAGAGATGCAGAGCGGTGAGCTGGCCAGGAACCGGATGGTGGAACGACACCTTCGCGCCCGCGGGATCGAAGAGAGAGCGATCCTGGAGGCCATGCGCGAGGTACCTCGGGAGGCGTTTCTGCCGCCGGAGCTGGCGGGCTACGCGTACCAGGACCAGCCCCTCCCCATCGGTGAGGGCCAGACCATCTCCCAGCCCTACATTGTGGCCCTGATGGCGCAGCTGGCCGAGCTCGAGGAAGGCGACCGCGTCCTCGAGGTCGGCACCGGCTCCGGCTACGCCGCCGCCGTCTTCAGCCGGATCGCCAGGCGCGTCTTCACCGTCGAGCGCCACGGCAGCCTGGCCAACGAGGCGGAGGCCAGGTTCCGGGATCTGGGCTACGGCAACATCGACGTGGCGGTCCGGGACGGCACGCTCGGCTGGCCGGAGCACGCGCCGTACGACGCCATCATCGTCGCCGCAGGCTCACCCGGCCGGATTCCCCCGCCGCTGGTGGAGCAGCTGGCGCCGGGCGGGCGGCTGGTCATCCCGCGGGGCACCACGCAGGCGGGGCAGGACCTGGTGCGGGTGCGGCGCACCGCGGAGGGTGAGCTCGAGGAGGAGTCGCTCGGCGCCGTCCGGTTCGTCCCGCTGATCGGCTCCGCCGGCTGGACGCCGGACGGGGAGGCGGAGCTGAGTCCGGGCGAGCCGGACACCGTGCCAGCGGCGCCGGCCGCCGAGCCGGACACCGTGCCAGCGGCGCCGGCCGCCGAGCGGGACATCGGGCCAGCGGCGCCGGTCGCCGAGCCGGCCAAGACGCCGGGGGAGGTCCTGACGCAGGCCACGGCGGCGCGGGAAGGGGGTCGGGCCGCCCGGCCGCGGTCGCTGCCGGAACTGATGGAGGAGTCGGCGGAGCCCTTCGACGACCTGGCGAGAGCCGACCTCGCACCGCTCCTCCAGCGCATCGGCGACGCGCGTCTGGTACTCATCGGGGAGGCGAGCCACGGGACGTCGGAGTTCTACCGGCTGCGCGCGCGCATCACCCGGGAGCTCATCGAGCGAAAGGGCTTCCGCTTCGTCGCGGCGGAGGCCGACTGGCCGGACGCGGCGGAGATCGACGCCTACGTCCGCCACCACCCGGACCACCGCCCCGGCGCAAAGCCGTTCCAGCGGTTCCCCCGCTGGATGTGGGCGAACACGGACGTGCTGGAGTTCGTCCACTGGCTCCGCGACCACAACGAGGGACGGTCCGACGGGAATGGCATGGCCGGGTTCCACGGGCTCGACCTCTACTCGATGCACAGCTCCATCGAGGCGGTCCTAGAGTACCTCGACGACGTGGACCCGGACGCGGCGGCCGTGGCCCGCGACCGCTACGCCTGCCTGACGCCGTGGCAGAACGACCCGGCGCTCTACGGCCGCGCCGTGCTCACCGGCTCCTTCGACCAGTGCGAGGACGACGTCGTCCTGATGCTCAAGGACCTGATGGACAAGCGGATGGAGTACGTGCGCCGCGACGGCCGCCGCTTCGTCGACGCCATCCAGAACGCCCGGCTCGTGGCCAACGCGGAGAAGTACTACCGGATCATGTACCGGGGCTCGGTCTCGTCGTGGAACCTCCGCGACCAGCACATGTTCGACACCCTGTCGATGCTGCTCCAGGTCTACGGTCCCGGGGCGAAGGGGGTGGTCTGGGCCCACAACTCGCACCTGGGCGACGCCTCGGCCACCGCCATGGGCGCCCGCGGCGAGCACAACGTGGGGCAACTGGTGCGGGAAGCCCACGGCGCCGACGCCTACCTGATCGGGTTCGGCACCCACACCGGGACGGTGGCCGCCGCGTCGAACTGGGGGGAGCCGATGGAGGTGAAGAAAGTCAATCCGTCGCACCCGCGCAGCTACGAGCACCTCGGGCACCAGGCCGCTCCCGACAATTTCCTGCTGCCCCTGCGGGAGCCCCGGCAACCGACGCTCCGGGAGCGGCTGCTCCCGGACCGCCTCGAGCGGGCCATCGGGGTGATCTACCGCCCGGAGACCGAGCTCCAGAGCCACTACTTCGACGCGTCCCTCCCCCGCCAGTTCGACGAGTGGATCTGGTTCGAGGAGAGCCGGGCCGTTACACCCATTGCCGAGGAGCACCGGGAGGAGCTGGAGGGGCTGCCGGAGACCTTCCCCTTCGGCGTCTGACGCCGCCTCGCGCGGGTCTGGCGGAACACGCGTTGCGGCTGGTGCGGACCCGGACCATGGAGGGGGAATGGCGAAGCGAGAACAGAAGCAGATCGCGAACGTCCTCCTGGAGGATTCGGGGAGGACCTACGCCAGGGAAGCGGGAGCGCGAGTGGAGCGGGACACGCCCGCACCCCTGTTCCAGACCCTCGTCGTCTCGCTGCTCCTGAGCGCGCGGATCAGCGCGGCCATCGCCGTGGCCGCAGCGAAGGCGCTGTTCGACCAGGGCTGGACCACGCCGCGGAAGATGGCCCGCTCCACCTGGGAGCGGCGGGCGCAGATCCTGAACGAGGCGGGGTACGCCCGATACGACAACCGCACGGCCACGATGCTCGGTGATACCGCCGAGCTGCTCCTCGACCGCTGGGACGGCGACCTCCGCAAGCTCCGGGAGGAGGCCGGTCGGGATCCGGACGAGGTGCGGAAGCTGCTGACGGAGTTCAGCGGGATCGGCGAGGCCGGTGCCGCGATCTTCTGCCGCGAGGTCCAGGTGGCATGGGACGAGCTCTACCCGTTCGCCGATGACAAGGTGCTCGAGGAGGCCGGCAAGCTTCGGCTTCCAACGAGCCCCGGCGGTCTTGCGGATCTCGCTCCGAAGAAGGACTTCCCGCGCCTGCTCGCCGCGATCATACG
The DNA here is from genome assembly GCA_046545735.1 of Gemmatimonadota bacterium. GTDB lineage: Bacteria > Gemmatimonadota > Gemmatimonadetes > Longimicrobiales > RSA9 > JAWVYT01. The sequence goes on from JBKGZE010000007.1 coordinate 15,175, forward strand.
CGTAGCTCTGGACAACCGGCAGGACGAGATCCTGGCGCGGGCGCGCGGCTGACGGCTTCCAGCCATCATGCACGGCGCCGTGGAGCCGCCCCGCACAGCGGGCGGCGGCGCCGGCCGGCCCGGCGGCGGTCAGACGGACTTCAGCGAATCGGCCGCCTGCTGCCGGATCCGCCGGACCATGGCCGAGAGGCCGTTCGCGCGGGAGGGTGACAGGTGGGCGCCCAGCCCCGTACGGTCGAGGAAGAAGAGGTCGGCTTCCATGATCTCCCCTGGCGACCGCTGGTCGAGGACCCGCAGGAGGAGCGCGATGATCCCCCGGGTGATCATCGCCTCGCCGTCGGCCTGGATGTGGAGCCGCTCTCCGCGGAGCTCGGACCGGATCCAGACCCGGGACTGGCACCCCGGTACCGCGTGGGCCTCGTCGCGGATGGATGGCTCCGGCGCCTCCAGCGCCCGGCCGAGCCCCGCCAGGTACTCGTACTTCTCCAGCGGGCCCTCGAGGGCCGCCATCTCGCCGACGATCTCGTCCTGGACCGCGGCCAGGGAGTGCGGGCGGCCGTCGAGCGAAGGGGCGCTCACGAGACCCTCACGGCCGGCTCGCCGGTCTCGATGGGGTTCGCCGGGTCGCCGCTCCACTCGAACCATCCGCCATCGAAGACCGAGACGCGAGGCCAGCCCAGGAGCCAGGCGTTGAAGAACGCTTCGCTCCCGCGCCAGCCGGTGCCGCAGTAGAAGGCGTTGTGCTTGTCGGCGGTAACCCCGGCATCCCGCCAGATCTCCTCGATCTCGCCGAACTCCCGGGTGGTGTGGTCCAGGTTGCGGTAGTTCTCCATGTGGTAGGCGTCGCTGCCGCAGTTGCCGAAGACGGAGCCGGGGATCCGTCCGGTCTTCTCGATGTAGTTGTAGCCGCTGACCTCGCC
>JBKGZE010000008.1:0-14831 GCA_046545735.1 Gemmatimonadota bacterium
TACGTCACCGGCTCATTGCGGGTGGACTATTTGAAGCCGACGCCACTGGGCCCCGAGCTGGTTCTGACGGCGCGGCCGGAAGATGTGGGGGAGCGCAAGGTGAGGGTTTCGGTGGAAGTGGAGGCGGCCGGCGAACTGGTGGCCCGCGGCGAGGTGCTGGCCGTGCGAATGCCCTCGAGCTTCGTGGCGGGGAGGGCGGCCGGGGGCGCGCCCTGATGCTGCCACCGATCCCGCCGGGGTGGCCGAAGCTGCGGGCGGAGCGGGAGCGGGAATATTTCCGGTCGCTGGAGCGGTATCTCGACCGGGAGTACGAGGAAAGAACGGTGTACCCGCCGCGGGCGGATGTCTTCCGGGCGCTCGAGCTGACGGGCCTCCGGGACGTCCGGGTCGTACTGCTGGGTCAGGACCCCTACCACGGGCCGGGCCAGGCTCACGGCCTCGCCTTCTCGGTGCGGCCGGGGGTGACCCCTCCGCCATCGCTACGCAACCTGTTTCGGGAGCTGCACGACGACACCGGCGCGCCCATCCCCGGGCATGGCACGCTGACGAGCTGGGCGCGGCAGGGCGTGCTGCTGCTGAACACGGTCCTGACCGTGCGGGCCGGAGAGCCGGCGTCTCATGCCGCGATCGGCTGGGGAGCCTTCACCGACGCGGTTCTCCGCCGTGTGAGCGCCAAACGAAACCGGGTGGTGTTCATGCTCCTGGGCAATCACGCCAGGAAGAAGGCGGGTGCGACCGACCTGTCGAGCCACGCGGTGGTGGAGGCGCCGCACCCGTCGCCCCTCTCGGCCAGGCGGGGGTTTTTCGGCAGTCGCCCGTTCTCGCGCGCGAACGCCCTTCTCGAGGAGGTCGGGCGCGAACCAGTGGACTGGGAGCTCCCGGCGGACGCGGAGGCGTGATGATCCGGCGTCGTCTGGCTGCGCCACAGGCGAGCGTCAATGGTCGACGGGGATATGGTACTGCTGGATCTCGTCCGGGAAGGTTTCAGCGAGGGTGGCGGGCGCCACCACGTGGGGGTCGCCGAGAAGGGAGCGGAAGGCGAGGGCGTTGATGACCGCCTGGGCCCTGTAATGGTTGTTGAATACGACCTCGACGGTGTCGACCTGGTCGTCCCGGGCCACCTCCCTGGCGCGTTCCACCCACCCCTCCAGCTCCTCTCGTGAGTAGAGGTAGTTGTAACGGGCGTCGCGGCCGGCACCCTTCCGGAACCAGTCCTGGTAGTTTCGCCCGTGGACCCGAACGTACCCTGTACGGGCCGTGCCGCGTGCGGACGGTGGGATGGATCTCGAGAAGAGGGGCTGGTCGATGTTCACGAACCCCACGCCTTCCGCGGCGAGCCATTCGAAGAACCCGGGCTCGTTCCAGCTCGCGTGCCGGACCTCGATCACGAGGGGGAAGTCCCGGAATGCGGCCCGGAGGTCCGCCAGCCATTCGAGGGACGCGTCGTTCCGCTTGAAGGACCAGGGGAACTGGATCAGGAGCGCATCCAGGCGATCGTGTTCACGGAGCGGCTTGAGCCCCGTACGCACCGCCCGCACCTCGTCGCGGCTCCAGGCCTCGCCTCGCTCGTGTGTGAAGCGGCGCCACAGCTTGGCGGTGAAGCGGAATCCGGGGTGCTGGCCCACCCGGTTGGCCCAGCGCTCGGCGTACTCGGGTCGGGGCGGCCGGTAGAACGTGGAATTGATCTCGATGAGATCGAGGTAACGGGCCAGATACGGGAGCGGGTCGAAGCCGGGAGGCTTCGGGTCGGGATAGACGGCGCCGTGCCAGTCGTCGTAGCTCCAGCCGGCGACGCCCGTCCGTATCCGCTTGTAGACGCGGCGGGTCACGGGCTCCAACTCACTCGCGGTGTGGAAAGTCGGCGCTCGGCGCCGGGCGAGGATCGGGGGCGAGACCGAGCGAGCGGCCTCGCCCCCGGACGGCGGCCGCTACATCCCGCCTTCGGGCTCCCTGGGCATGGTGTCCATTCCCATGGTGTCCATCCCCATGGTGTCCATCCCCATGGTGTCGGCGGGCATTGGAGCGGGCGCGGGCTCCTGCATCTCGACGTCCGTCTCGAACTCTTCGAAGTCCTCCTCTTGGCCTGTATCGCAGGCGGCCAGAGCGACCATCATCCCAGCGGCCAGCAGAATCTTCTTCATGTCCGTGGCTCCTCCTTCTGAGGTTCCGTATGTGCGGTCGTCCGGCTCCGGGTGAGCCGAGCGACCGTTCCCGGGAGACGTTGGGCAAGATCTGCGCCGGTCACCCCGCTCCGGGGGCCGGGGGAGCGCCCGGGACGGGGCCCGGCGTCGTCCCCGGCAGCGTGCCTTGCTTGCCCTCGACGACGTTGTAGTAGTAGCGCGTGGTGGGGTAGGCAAAATCGATGTCGTCGTGCTCGGCGAAGCGCCGGAGCGTATCCTCCCATATGGCCTGGGTCGTGCCTCGTCGGCGCCGGGGGTGGGTGAGATAGCGCATGGTGAGCATCACGCCACTGTCCTTCACGTCGGTGTAGACGGTGGGCGTCAGCGTGCTGTAGAAGATCATGAACTGCCCGCTGGCCTTGAGCATCTGCTGCTCGGCCTCTTCCACCACCTCGCGGGCGTGGTGTTCCACGATTTCCGTCAGGATCCGTTTCGCCTTCTCCCAGTCGCTCTCGAAGGTGACCAGCACGCCGATCTCGTTCCAGATGTACTGCATGCCCCGCGTGTAATTGCCCAGGGGCTCCCGGAAGATCAGGCCATTCGGGATCTGGATGAGGCGACCGGTGCTCTGGTCGGCGTCCACCCAGTTCCCGATCTCCAGGAGGATCACCTGGAAGATCCTCTGGTCGATGACGTCGCCGGCGTGCTCTCCGATCTGGATCCGATCGCCCACGACGAACGGGCGCCGCCAGATAATGAAGAGCCATCCGCCGAAGTTCACGATGGGGTCGCGGAGGGCGATGGCCAGGCCGGCGGAGAGGAGCCCGAGGAAGGTCGCGAGCTCGCCTATGCCTTCGGACCAGACCCGGCCCACCAGGAGGAAGGCCACCACGGCGGAGGTGTACGTGATAATCTTCCGCCAGCGGTAGCGGACCCGGACATCGGCGACCCGCGCCCGCAGCACCCTGAGCGCGATGGCGCGAAGCACGACGACGGCCACGATCAGCACGATCGACTTGAGGAGCGCCGCCTGCGCCTCCGGACTGAGGTTGGTCCACTGCTCGATCGCGCTCGTCACATCGGTGACGGCGGAGTCGGCCGCCTCACCGGCCTGATCCAGCGGTCCGGTCTCCTGCCGGACCGGCGGCCCGCTGAACGGGAGCGCGCGCATCAGCGGAGCGCGGGCTCCCGGAGCAGCGGCATCACCACCTCGAGCCGACCGTCGATGCCCGGGGCGGGGGTGAGGCCGAGGAGGTGAGCGATCAGCGGGTAGACGTGGACGCTCTCGAAGGCGGGGACCACGGGTCCGCTACGGATGCCCGGCCCGGCGGCCAGGAAGATGCCGTGCATCGGGCGGAAGTACGGGTCCCACCCGTGGGTCGCGGCTCCACGCCACGGGCCATCCCCCCGGCGCCGGATGATCCACCCCGGGTCCGCGGCCACGATGATGTCCCCGATCCGCGGGTCGTCGGAATAGTGCCAGCGCTCGGGCGTCTCCTTGGGCAGGTAGGCTGTAGCGTGCTCGAGCCGATCTTTCAGCACCTCGTGTACGCTCCGGAGGCGGTGCTCGTCGCCATCGAAGTAGAGGAGCGCCTGGGTCGTGTTCTCCATGACGCGCACGCCGTCCAGGTCGACGTAGTCGTCCAGGTAGACGACCTGGGAGTCCGGGACGGCGGCCATCCCATGGTCCGAGAGCACGATCACGTCCACGGCGTTCCCGTGGGGCAGTGCCTGGATGCCGTCGAGGAGCCGGCCCAGCACCCCGTCGAGCTCCGCCACCACCGAGTCGACGGCGGGCGCGTCGGGGCCAGTCCCGTGGGCGATGTAGTCCGGCTGATCGAAGTAAAGCATCACCAGCCGAGGTCGGGCCTCCAGGGGGAGTGTGAGCCAGTGCAGCGCCGTGTCGACCCGGGCTTCGTACGGGAACGAGCCGTCGTAGTACTTGAAATAGCGCGGCTGGACGCCCTTGATCTCGGCTTCGGTCCCCACCCAGAAGAAGCTGGCGGTGGTCACGTTCTGTGTCTCGGCCGTGACCCAGATGGGCTCGCCACCGTACCAGCGGCCGTCGCGGACGGTCCGGTCGTCGCCGAGCCGGTACATCGCGTCGAAGGCGGGGTCGTAGAAGGCGTTGTCGACGAGCCCGTGGTGCCCCGGATACATGCCCGTGGCCAGGGTGTAGTGATTCGGGAACGTCCTGGTCGGGTACGCCGGGATCAGCCCGGTGGCGCGTACGCCGGCCGCCTCCAGGCGGTCGAAGCTGGGCGTGGGCACCCGGTCCAGCATGTCGTAGCGCATGCCGTCGAACGACACGACCACGACATACGACGGTTCCGGTCCGGCCTCCGGAGCCGGGGCTTCCGGCCGCCCGCACGCCACGAAGAGCCCGAGGAGCAGCAGGGTGAGGGTACGCACGGGTGGATCTCCGTTGGTTCGAGGGTGCCCGGAATCGCTCTCCGGCAGGGCGACCTGCCCGTCGGGCCACCCCGCGGCTACGCTACGGACCAGCGCGGAGCGGCGCAACGCTCTGCCGTGCGAGGAACACCCCTTGCAGGACCTGAGGATCGTGGCGCCGCCCCGTTCGCGTGGCGGCGACGCCGTCTGGAGTTTCTGTTCCGCCCACGCGGGGGTGCCCATGAACACGCCACATCGACCCGGTCTGGATCAGTTCTGGGAAAAGGCCGACCGGGACAGCTCGGCCCAGCACCCGCTGGAGCGGGAGCTCGACGAGCGGATCGACGCCCTCGCCCGGTACCGACGCCTGATCGCGGAGGCGGAGGCCAACGGGCGTGACGCGGCGGCGCAGATCCTCATGCGCCAGCACGACCGCGAGCAGGCGTCCGTCGAACGGCTGCGGCAGGTACTCGACGGCGCCCAGTAGCCCACCTCCGGCGTCATCCCGCCCACCTTGAAGGCCTCCCCGTTCCGGCCCGTACTCTCCGAGTGGGTGCACGGCCCGGGGCAACGAAACCCGGGCTCGACGCGTCCAAGCCCCTGAGACATGACCCACTGCGCCATTGTCGCGGCGCGGGGGTCGGGCGTAGGTTACAGCACCTCCCATATCCGCGGCTCGCGAGCCGGGGCAGCGCGCGGCGGCCGTGGCAGATCACCCGAGCCCACTCCCGTTATGGCCATCTCCAAGCGCTTGGTCGGCGCCGGGACCGCGACGATCGTCCTCGTGGCCCTGGGCGCCGGCGTCTACCTCCGCATCTCGGCCGCCTCCCCCGAAGACGCCGCCACTCCTGCCGGAGCGGCGGCGGTGACCTCGGCAAGCGCCACGTTCGCGACGGATGTGTCCATCGCGGTGGAAGGGGCGATGGTGGTTCGCGACACGCTCGTGCTGTCGGTCAGGGCCTCTGGGCAGGCGGAGGCGTGGCGGAGGGCGCTGCTGACAGCGGAGGTAGGCGGGCGGATCGAGCGGCTGTCGGTGGCGGAGTCGGACCGGGTGGCGGGGGGAGCGGTGGTGGTGGCGCTGGACCCGGTGGACAAGCAGCTGGCGGTGGAGGAGGCGGAAGCGAACCGCCGTGAGGCGGAGGCCCGGTACCGCGAGCAGCTTCTCTTCGACGCGGACCTGCCCGCGGGCGTGCGTCGCGAGCGGGAGTCGGCGGCGCGCTTGAAGAGCGGACTCGATCGGGCGGAGATCCAGGTGAAGCGGGCGTATCTGGAGCTCGAGCGGACGCAGGTGCGGACGCCGTTCCCCGGGCGGGTCGCGTCCGTGAACGTGGTCCCCGGGCAGCGCGTGGGGCCGGGGGAGGAGCTGTTGACGGTCCTGGACTTCGACCCGATCCGTGTCGAGGTCCAGGCCCTCGAGGGCGAGCTCGTGCACCTGGCGCCGGGCGGCCAGGCCGAGATCCGGTTCTCGGCGTTTCCGGATGAGGTGTTCGCCGGCACCATCGCCATGATCAACCCGCTGGTGGAGGAGCAGACCCGGACGGCGAAAGTGACCGTCACGGTGCCGAACCCGGGCGGCCGGATTCTGCCGGGGATGTACGCCCGCGTCCGCCTGGAAGCGCAGCGGATCCCCGATCGGATCCTGGTCCCGCGCAGCGCGATCCTGGAGCGGGACCGTCGTACCATGCTTTTCGTCCACGAGGACGGGCGGGCCAAGTGGCGGTATGTGACCACGGGGCTCGGGAACGAGGACCACGTCGAGATCGTCGAGAACCCGGACACGGAGATGGTGGTCCCGGGCGAAACGGTGCTCACTGCCGGCCACTTCACCCTGACCCACGACGCGTCGATCCGCCTGGTGGACGACCACCGGCGGGCGGACGGGAGGCCGCAGTGAGGGCCCGGGCCGGCGCTCTCGTCCTGGCTCTCGGCGCGTCGGCTCTGGGACCCGGCCCGGCCGCGGCGCAGGGGGACGCCACACCGTCGCCGCTGCGGTTCGAGGAGGCCGTTCAGGTCGCCCTCGAGCGGAGTCCGGTCTACCAGCGTCAGCTCAACGCGGTGACGATGGCGGAGTACGGCGAGCGCTCGAGCTTCGGGACCGCGTTCCTCCCGAACCTCAGCGCCAGCCTGGGCTTCAACGGGAGCACGTTCCGTCGGAAGACGGCGGAGGACGACTTCGGCAACCCCATCGGCGGGACCGAGTACGTGGAGAACACGACGAGCAGCACGTCGCAGGGTCTGGGGAGCGGGGTCACCCTCCTGGACCTGCGGAGCTGGCGCGCCTACGGCCAGGCGCTGTCCCAGACGGCCTTCCAGGAAGCGGCGGCGGCCCTCGGTGCGGCCCGGCTGAGGACGCAGGTGGGGCAGGCGTACTTCGACGCGCTCCGGGCCGACCGCCTCATCGCCGTCGAGGAGCGGCAGCTCGAGAGCGCGCGCCGGCAGTTGACGGCCACGCAGGAGCTGCTCCGCCTGGCCGCGAAACAGCCGACGGACGTGCTGGGCGCCGAGCTGCAGGTGTCGCAGGCGGAGCAGTCGCTGCAGCAGGCGGTGGGGGCGGCGCGGAAGGCCCGGCTCCAGTTGAAGCAGACGATGGGCGTCTCTCTGCAGGCGACGTACGAGCTCGCCAGCGACTTCCCCCCGGTGTTCGACCCCGGAGACCTGAACCACGATGCGCTGATCGAGCGGGCGCTCCGGGAGAGTCCGTCGCTCCTGCAGCAGACGGCCCAGCTGGAGAGCGCCGAGCGCGGATTGTCCGTCGCGCGCGCCGCGCGGTTCCCGACCATTTCCGGGAATGCCAGCTGGGGTCGGAGCACCAACGCGAGGGATTACGAGGCCTTCCGGGAGCTGACCCCCCCCAACCAGAGCTGGGGCTTCGGGTTCAGCGTGAGCGTGCCGCTGTTCAGCCGCTTCTCCGCATCGTCCCAGATCGGACGGGCGGCGATGGAGGTGCGGAACGCGGAGGAGTCGGTCCGGGAGGCTCGCCTCCAGCTCGAGCGGGAGGCCCGGGCCGCGGTGATCGACCTGGAGAGCGCGTACACCAGCGTGCGGCTGGCCGAGCGCTCGGCGGAGATCGCCCGCAGTCGGTTGACCCAGGGGGAGGAGCTGTATCGCCTGGGATCCATCGGCTACACGGAGCTGCAGCGCATGTTCGATGACGTGGCCCGTGCGGAGCGCGGCGTGGTCTCGGCCTACGCGCAGTTCGCGTACGCCCTGCTCCAGCTCGAGGAGAAGGTGGGCGGCCCGCTGGAGCGGACGCCGTGAGCCTGCCCAGGCGCTCGATCGGGCGGCCGGTCGCCGTGGCCATGCTCTTCGTGGCCGTGGCGTTCCTTGGCCTCATCTCCTTCGCCCGCCTGCCGATCGACCTGCTCCCCGATGTCTCCTATCCCCGCCTCATCATCTATACCCAGCATACGGGGGTCGGGCCGGCCGAAGTCGAGCGGTTCGTCACCGAGCGGGTGGAGGAGCAGGTCGCCCGCGTGCCCGGCGTGCAGGAGGTCGAGAGCGTCAGTCGGGAGGGCGTATCGCTCGTCACCGCCCGGTTCGTCTGGGGCACCGACATGGACTTCGCGGTGCTGAACGTTCGCGAGCGGCTGCAGACGCTGGACAACGTGCTCCCCGAGCAGGCGGAGAAGCCCGTGGTGCTCCGTACCGACCCGCGGAGCGAGCCGATCATGGCCGTCTCCGTCGCCGGTCGGAGCGACCTGCGGGCGCTCAAGGAGCTGGCCGAGTCGGTGTTCCGACGACGGCTCGAGCAGGTGGACGGCGTGGCGCAGGTGGCGGTGACCGGCGGCCTCGAGCGGGAGATCCACGTGGAGGTCGACCCGGACAGGCTGGCGGCGTACGGGCTGACCATCGAGGAGATCGCCGGCGCGCTGGACGCGGCGAACTACAGCCTCCCGGGCGGCACCGTGCGCCGGGGTCGGTTCAGCTACCACCTGCGCACGCTGGGCGAGTTCGAGACGGTCCAGGAGATCGGGGACGTGGTGGTGGCGCGGCCCGGCGCCGCAGGGTCCGGCGGCGCGGCGGGCGCGGCGGTCACACTGCGGGACGTGGCCACCGTGAGCGACGCGTTCGAGGACCGGCAGTCGATCGCCACGTACAACCGTGAAGAGGCGGTCGGGCTGCTCCTGTTCAAGGAGTCGGACGCGAACACGGTGCGCGTGTCAGAGGAGGTGGAATCCATCCTGGCGGAGCTCCGCACCGAGTACGACGGGCTCCACGTCGACGTGGCCATGAGCCAGGCCGGGTTCATCGCCGATGCCATCTCCAACGTGGTCCAGGCGCTGGTGCTGGGCGGCATCCTGGCGTTCCTCGTGCTCTTCCTCTTCCTCCGCGACGCCCGCTACCCGGTGGCCATCGCCCTCGCCATCCCCATCTCGGTGATCGGCACCTTCAGTCTCCTGGACCTGGCCGGTGTATCGCTCAACATCATGAGCCTGGGCGGGCTGGCGCTCGGGGTCGGCATGCTGGTGGACAACAGCATCGTGGTGCTGGAGAACATCTTCCGACACCGCCAGATGCAGGCGGCCGGACTCGAGGCCGAGGCCCTCGATTCGGCCGCCATCGGCGCCGAGGAGGTGCAGGGGGCCATTACCGCGTCAACGCTCACCACCATCAGTGTGTTCGGGCCCATCATCTACGTGGAAGGCGTGGCGGGCGAGCTGTTCGGCGGCCTGTCGTTCGCGGTAGCGTTCTCGCTGCTGGCCAGCCTGCTGGTGGCGTTGACGCTGCTGCCCACGCTCGCGGCCCGCTGGGACCTCCACCCCGACGAGCACGTCTCCACGACGACCCGGCTGCTGCGGGTGACGGGCCGGACCCTGGGGCGCGGGCTCGGTCGCGTGCTCGGACGCCCGCTGCGGGCGTTCGACCGGGCGTTCGACCACTTCGCGACGTGGTACCATGGCCTTCTGTCGGCCGCGCTCCGCCGGCGTCGCCGGGTGGTGGGTGCCACCGCCGCGACGCTGGGGGCGGCGCTCCTGGTGGGCGTGGCTCTCGACCGGAGCGTGCTGCCGGATGTGGACCAGGGGGCGTTCCGGGTCCGCGTCGAGCTGCCGAAGGGCACGCCGCTGGAGCAGACCCACGATCTGGTGATCCGTCTCGAGGAACTCTTCCTCGAGGCGGCCGGGGTCGAGGCCGTGTTCAGTCAGGTGGGCCAGCGGGCGGCAGTCGCGGGGATGGACGAGGAGGAGACCGGACTCCACACCGCCACCCTGGAGGTGCGGCTGTCGGAGCAGGCCTCGACGAACGAAGTGCTGGCCGGGATCGAACCGGGGCTGCGGACATTCCCGCCCGGCGTGGTGGCGGTATCCACAGGCCAGGCGACGGCCCTGGGCCGCCTGCTGGGCGGCAGCGATGCGGACATCGCCGTGCGGATCAGGGGCGACGACCTGGACGGGGCGCTGGCCTACGCGCAGACCCTGGAGCGGGTTCTGAGCGGCGTGTCGACGCTGTCGAACGTCCGGCTCGGCGTCGAGCTCGGTCAGCCGGAGGTGCAGGTAGAGATCGACCGCGAGCGGGCCGCCGCGTACGGCATAGAGACGCGCAGGATCGCCGAAACGGTGGAGCGCTACATGCTCGGGACCGAGGCGACCCGGTTCGTGGAGTTCGATCGCAAGATCCCGGTGGTGGTCCGGCTGCCCCGGGAGGACCGGCGCTCGCTGGCCACGCTGGACGAGCTCCGGGTGGACGGCGTGCCGCTGCGAGAGCTGATCCGGACCCGGGAAGCGCTGGGACCGAGCGAGGTCCAGCGGCGCGAGCAGAGCCGGGTGGTGCCCGTACTGGCGGACGTCTCGGGTGGGAGCCTTGCCCGCGCCGTCGATGATATCGGGGTGGCGATGGCCGACCATCCGGCGCCGCGAGGGCTCCGCACGGAGATCGGCGGTGAGAACGAGGAGATGCGGAGGAGTTTTCGCGACCTGGCGTTCGCCTTCGGGCTGGCGCTCCTCCTGGTCTACATGATCCTGGCCGCGCAGTTCGAGTCGTTCGTCCAACCGTTCACGATCCTGCTGAGCGTCCCCCTCGCGCTCGTGGGGGCGGTGGCGGCGCTCTGGCTGGCCGGAGCCGGCCTCAACACCATGAGCCTGATCGGGGTGGTGATCCTCGTGGGGATCGTGGTGAACGACGCCATCGTGAAGGTGGACTTCATCAACCAGGCCCGGGGGCGCGGCGCGTCCGTCCGCGACGCGATCATGGAGGCCGGGTCGGCCCGGCTCCGGCCCATCGTGATGACCACCACCACCACCGTACTGGGCCTGACGCCCATGGCGCTGGGGATCGGACGGGGCGCCGACCTGCGAGCCCCGCTGGCCATCGTCGTGATCGGGGGCCTCATCACCGCCACCGCCCTGACCCTTATCGTGGTCCCGGTGGCCTACGACCTGATCGAGGACGCTCGGGTGCGGATGCTGACGCTCGCCGGACGCGCTCCGGCTGCGCCGCCCGAGGAGCCGCCGTCGGCCGGCGCCGTCGGACGCCGGGAATCGGTGGCGGTGGGTGGGCGGCTCGGCGCGGGGGAGGGGGAATGACCGGACGCCCGCGGCCCCCCGACGGTCGCCCCCGCCCACCGGGAGCACGGCCATGATCCGTTTGGCCATCCGCCGCCCCGTGGCGGTGACCATGGCCTACGTCGCCATCGCGCTCCTCGGATACGCGGCGTGGCGCAACGTCCCGCTGGAGCTGCTGCCCGAGACGACCCTCCCGCAGCTCACGGTACAGGCCAGCTGGCAGGGGTCCTCCCCGGAGGCGATGGAGGCTTTCGTTACCTCACCGCTGGAGGGCGTCATCCAGCAGGTCGCGGGCGTGGAGAAGATCACGTCCACCTCCACGGCCGGTGCGACCACCATACGGGTGGAGTTCGGACGCGAGACGGACATGGACTTCGCGCGCCTGGAGCTGGCCGAGCGGCTGGCCGGCCTCCAGGACGGCCTGCCGGCGCGCGTGACGCCGGAGGTGATCCCGTACGTGCCCCGGGAGTTCCGGGAGCAGCAGCGGCCGTTCCTCGAGTACACGGTCACCGGGCCGTACACGCCGGAAGCGCTGCGGGCCCACGTCCAGGACGTCCTCCGGCCGGAGCTCACGCAGGTGGACGGCGTGAGCGACGTGGAGGTGCACGGCGGGCGGGACCGGCTCATCGAGATCGAGCTCGACCGGGGGAAAGTGGAGGCGCTCGGTCTGCCCGCGCAGCTGGTCCAGCAGCGGATCCTCGAGCTGGAGTACGTGAGGGAAGCGGGTCTCGTGGACGTGGGAGGCGCGCTGCGGACGGTAGCGATCCGTCACCGGGCCGAGTCCATCGAGGACATCCTGCAGCTACCGGTCCTGACCGATCGGGGCCGGCTCGTCCGGCTGCGCGAGGTGGCCCTCGTACACGACACGTACGAGGACGCCCGCGCGCATTACCGTATCGACGGGTTCCCGGCGGTGAGCTTCACGGTCCACAAGGAGATCGGCACCAACGTGGTCGAGTTGGCGGACGCCGTGAAGGCGCGGCTGGCGAACATGGCAGCGCTGCACCCGCCCGGCACCCGGCTGATCCTGGATGAAGACGAGAGCGAAGCGGTCAAGACCCAGCTCTCGGACCTGCGCGCCCGCGCCATGGTCGCAGCGGCCGTGATCTTCGTCGTGCTCCTCCTCTTCCTCGGCTCCGTCCGCTCCGCCGCCATCGTCTTCGCCACGATCGCGTTCAGCGTCCTGATCACGGTCAACCTGATCTACTTCGGCGGGCTCACGCTGAACGTCCTCACCCTCATGGGCATCGCCCTGGGGTTCGGGCTCATTGTGGACAACGCCATCGTGGTGCTGGAGAACGTCTACCGGCGGCGCAAGCTGGGCGACACACCGGCCGCGGCGGCCGAGCGGGGCGCGCGCGACGTGGTCCTCCCGATCCTCGCCGCCACCCTCACCACGGTGGTCGTGCTGATCCCTTTCGTCTACCTGCAGGGCGAGCTCCAGGTCTACTACGTCCCCCTCGCCATCGTGGTCGGCTTCAGCCTCCTGGCCAGCCTCTTCGTCGCCTTCAGCTTCATACCGGGGCTCGCGAGCCGACTGCTGGCCCGGGTCCGGCCGGACGCGCGCGGTCAGGCGGTGCCGGAGATCGCCCGCGCGTATGCGGAAGAGGTGGTCGCGGGACACCGGCGGGCCGCGACACGGCGGCGGGCGCTTTGGATCCGCTGGCAGCCTCGCCTCGCGCGGCTCCTGCCCTGGCGCTGGTCCTGGCGCGCGCTGGCGCCGTGGCGCTGGAGGGTGCGCTGGTTCCTGCCCTGGCGCTGGCGGCCCGTACCGGTGGCGCGTAAGGCGCTGGTCGGAGCCGGACGAATCGGCGCCGCGGCATGGCGCCGGGTGACGGGTACGGCGGGGGGGATCGGACGGCTCCGAAGGCGCGCCGGTACTGCGGACGCAGAGGTACGCGCGGGTGCCGTATCCGATGGCGGGTCCGGGACAGTCAGCGTGGGAGGAACGGGCCGCCCCCCCTGGTACATCCGGCTCTACGCGGCGCTCGTGGGACACACGCTGCGCCACCCGGTGGTCACGGTGATCGTGGCGCTCGCCATGCTGGGCACCTCCTACCACTTCTTCGACCGCTACGTGACGCGCGGCATTCTGTGGGGGAACTGGTGGGGTCAGGACAACTACATCGACATCCAGATCCGGATGCCGCGAGGCGAGGAGATCGAGCGGGTGGACGCGCTCACGTACCATTTCGAGGAGCGGCTGAAGGCGATCCCGGAGGTCGACCGATTCGTAACCAACGTGTACCCCTCGTTCAGCCGGACGAGGGTCACCTTCCCCGACTCGATCGAGATGACGGACCTGCCGGCGTCGATCAAGGAACAGCTGGTGGCATACAGTCACCAGTTCGGGGGAATGGACGTGCGTGTATACGGCTACGGCCCCAGCTTCTACGGCGGTGGCAGCACGCCGCCGAACTATTCCATCCAGATCTTCGGCTACAATTATCAGAAGGTCCGCGAGGTCGCCGCGGACCTCGGGCGGCGGCTCGAGCGGTTCAATCGGATCCGTGAGGTGGACACGAACTCGGGCGGCCGGTGGGCCCAGGACAGGGAGACGGAGCTCGTCCTGCAACTGGACCGGCAGCGGCTGGCGCTGCACGATCTGACGGCGCGGGACGTTGTGTGGCAGGTCACGGCAGCCACGCAGAGCAGCGCCCAGAACCGGCCGGTCCGCGTGGCGGGCGAGGAGCTCCAGTTCGCGGTCAAGCTGGAGGGCAACCGCGAGCTGGATCTGCTCGAGCTGCAGGATCTGCTCCTTCCCTCACGCGCCGGCTCCGCGGTGCGCCTCGGGGAGGTCGCCCGCCTCGATGAGCGGGGTGTGCTGGCCCGCATCGAGCGCGAGGACCAGAAGTACAAACGCTTCATCTCCTACGAGTTCCTGGGGCCGGCCAAGCTGGGCGACCTCGTCCAGGATGCCGTCATCGCCAGCACGTTCCTGCCCCCGGGCTACAGCATCGAGACCGGCACCGACTGGCGCTGGGGCGACGAGGAGAAACGCCAGATCTACGGCGTCCTCGCCCTGTCCATCCTGCTCGTATTCATGGTCACGGCCGGCCTCTTCGAATCGCTCCGACAGCCCCTCACCGTCCTGCTGACCGTGCCCATGGCCCTGATCGGCGTGTTCCTCATCTTCTTCTACACCGGGGCCAGCTTCACCCGGGAGGCGTACGTGGGCGTCATCATGATGGGCGGCGTCGTCGTCAACAATGCCATCCTCCTCGTGGACCACATCAACCGCCTCCGCCGCGTGGAGGGGATGGCCCTGGAGTCCGCTACCCTCCGGGGCACCCTCGAGCGCGTCCGGCCCATCCTCATGACCAGCGCCACGACCATCATGGGGATGCTCCCGCTCGTCCTCTTCAGTGAGACGGCCAACGAGAACATCTGGAACGCGCTCGCCTATGCCCTGATCGGCGGGCTCGCCAGCTCGACCGTTCTCGTCCTCACCGTCACCCCGGCGCTCTACCTCCTCTCCGAGCGACGCCCCGAAGCCCGACGGCTCGCACGCCTCGAGCGCGAGGCGGGGCTCGTGGCACCGGCACGGTGAACCCGCGCCTGGACTCCGGCCCGGAGAGTTAAGGGCGCCGGTGCCGTGTCCCGGCCGGTCCGGGGCGGGCGCCACGCGCGCCCTTCGTAGTGGGAAGTGCGCTCCGACGGACGGCGCTCTATCTTACCCGGCTATGACTCGAGACACTCCCGACGTTCCGCGGAGCCTGCGGGATGTGCGGGAAGAAACGATCGACACGCTCTGCGGCCGGTTCGCCAGGGACGACCTGTCCATGGTCGAGCTGGAGCGGCGGCTCGAGAGGGCGCGCCG